>NZ_LQPV01000007.1:0-71792 GCF_002101935.1 Mycobacterium sp. IEC1808
GTGCGGGCGGGGTCGGTGGTGCCGGCGGGGCCGGCGGTCTGTTCGGCGCGGGCGGCAATGGGGGGGCCGGGGGAATCGGCACCATCCTCGGCGGCGCGGGTGGTGCCGGCGGGGCCGGCGGTCTGTTCGGCGGACTGTTCGACGCCGGGGGCGGCAATGGTGGGACCGGCGGAGGAGCCTCAGCCAACGGGACCGCTGGTGCCGGCGGTGCAGGCGGGGCGGGCGGCCTCGTGTGGGGCAGTGGCGGCCTCGGCGGTCAGGGCGGCGGTGCCAACCTCAACGGCGGCACGGGCGGCGCCGGGGGTCAGGGCGGCAACGCGGGCGCGCTCCTTGGCTATGGAGGCGCCGGCGGTGCGGGCGGCGGCGGCGGGCTCACAGGTGGCAACGGCGGCCTCGGCGGCAACGGCGGGTTGCTGTTCGGCAGCGCCGGGGCCGGCGGCGCGGGTGGCCCCGGTGTACTCGGCTCCGGCGGAGCGGGCGGCGGCGGCGGCAACGCCGGCCTGTTCGGTTACGGCGGCGTCGGTGGTGCGGGCGGGAGCGGCGTGGTCGGCGGCGGGCTCGGCGGCAACGGCGGCCAGGCGGGTCTGCTCTTCGGTGGCGGCGGTGCCGGCGGCGAGGGCGGCAATGGTGGCGTCGCGGCGGCCGGCGGTAGCGGTGGGGCCGGCGGTAACGCCGTGCTGTTGGGCGACGGCGGCAATGGCGGCAACGGTGGCCTCGGCGCAACGACGGGCGGCACCGGTGACGGGGGCGCCGGTGGGCTGGCGTTCGGTGCCGACGGGTTCAACGCTCCCGTCAACCCCTCGCCGTGGCATGCGGTGACGCAGTCGGTGCTCGGGGCGATCAACGCGCCCACCGAGCAGTTCCTGGGCCGGCCATTGATCGGCAATGGCGCCAACGCGCCCGCGGGCAGCGGTCTTAACGGTGGCGCCGGCGGGATCTTGTTCGGTGACGGCGGTGCGGGCGGGTCCGGCTCCGCGGGTGCCGTCGGTGGTGCCGGAGGCGCGGCCGGGCTAATGGGTACCGGGGGCGCCGGGGGCGCGGGCGGGTTTGCGGCCGCCGGCACCGCCGGGGCCGGCGGCACCGGAGGAGCCGGCGGCCTGCTGTGGGGTGACGGCGGGGTCGGCGGCGGGGGCGGCAACACCGGTGTCGGCGCCACTAGTGGGGCCGGCGGCAACGGCGGGGCCGGCGGGCTGTTCGGCGCCGGCGGCAACGGCGGCGCGGGCGGGCTGAGCCACGCCGGCACGGCCGGGGCCGGCGGTGCCGGTGGGTCCGGCGGCCTGCTGGGCGGATTGATCGATGCCGGCGGCGGCAACGGAGGGGCCGGCGGGGCCACCGTGGCCGGTGTCGGCACCGCCGCTGGGGCAGGCGGAGCGGGCGGCAGCGGCGGTCTGCTCGCCGGCGCCGGCGGCGCCGGGGGCGTCGGCGGAACCGGTGCGCTCGGCGGGACAGCGGGAACCGGCGGGGCCGGCGGGCACGGCGGTAACGCCGGCCTGCTGTTCGGCAGCGGCGGCGCCGGCGGATCCGGCGGATTCACCTCGCTGAACGGCACCGGCGGCAATGGCGGAGACGGTGGCAACGCCGGACTGTGGTTCTCCAGCGCGGGTGTCGGCGGTGAAGGTGGGGGCGGGACCACCGGCGGCGCCGGCGGCGCCGGCGGCGACGCCGGCCTGGTCGGCTTCGGCGGCGCCGGTGGGCTCGGCGGCCACGGCAGGACTGTCGCGGGTAATGGCGGGTCCGGCGGGCACGCCGGTCAGCTGCTGGGCGACGGCGGCGCCGGCGGCGCGGGCGGGACTGGCGGCTTCTCTGGTGGCGTCACTGGTGTCGGGGGCGCCGGCGGTAATGGCGGCGGGGCCGCGGGGATCGGCGACGGCGGCAACGGCGGCAACGCGGGCATCGGCCCCGCGGGCACCGGCACCGCCGGCATCGGCGGGCCGTTGGGCATCTTCGGTGAAAACGGTTCGGACGGTTTGACCTAACAAACGCCATACGCAACTAAACGGTTGCGCTTCGGCCTGGGTTGTGGCAGCCTAAAAGGCAACCAGTAGGTTGCATATGAGTACTGATCAAATTCAGAAACAGGTCGTGTTGCGCGCGCCGCTGGACCGGGTGTGGCGGGCCATCACGGACGCCGAGCAGTTCGGGCGCTGGTTCGGCGTCCGCTTCGACGGGCCGTTCGTCGCAGGGCAGCCGGTCGCCGCCACCATCGCCCCGACCACCGTCGACGAGGAGGTCGCCAAGCGCCAGGAGCCACACGCCGGCGTGACCAC
The DNA here is from genome assembly GCF_002101935.1 of Mycobacterium sp. IEC1808. Classification (NCBI taxonomy): domain Bacteria; kingdom Bacillati; phylum Actinomycetota; class Actinomycetes; order Mycobacteriales; family Mycobacteriaceae; genus Mycobacterium; species Mycobacterium sp. IEC1808. Next base: position 2,268 of record NZ_LQPV01000007.1, read on the forward strand.
CACGTGGGAGATCGTCGCGATCGAGCCGCGCCGGCGATTCGCCTACCGCTGGCAGCCGTGCGCGGGCGAGCCGGATGCGGACGATGCGCCGACCACGCTGGTCGAGTTCACCCTCGCCGAGACGCCCGACGGCGTGCTGCTCACGATCACCGAGTCTGGTTTCGACGCCATCCCGGCGGCGCGTCGGGCTTCAGCGTTCGAGGCCAACTCCGAGGGCTGGGCCATGCAGACCGACCTGGTGCGCCGGTATCTGGAGGGCACCCGGGTATGAGCGCCGTCGGCGCGCCGCTGTTCGACGCGCTGGGGGACGCGAATAGGCTGCGCATCGTCGTGCGGCTCTGCGACGTCGGGCCGTGCTCGACATCGCAAGTCACCCAAGCCATTCCGGTCACTCGGCAAGCCGCCAGCAAGCACCTGGCGCTGCTCGAATCCGTGGGAGTGGTCACCAGCGCCCGCCGCGGGCGCGAGCGCGTCTGGACGGTGCGGACCGAACCGCTGGCCCAGGCCAGCGACTACCTCGACCAGCTGTCGCGGCGTTGGGATGCCGCGGTTGAGCGGTTGCGGGCGTTCGTGGAAGAGGAGTGAGTCACTCCGGTCACAGCTCGGCGGGATGTGCGGTAGTGCCCGCCTCACAGCGACTACTGACTCGGCCAGCGTCGGGCTCGCGAATTGTCGCTATGAGGCGGGCACAAGGGGTGCCGGCTCTCGGAGAGGCAGGTGTGGCAGATGTGACCGACGCGCCGCAGGCTGGCGTCGGTCCCCTTCGATAACCTGCGAAGGTGACTTCAGCCGAAGCTGACCCGGTTGCGCCCGACGTTCGGCGGCAATGGCGGGAACTGGCCGACGAGGTGCGCGAACACCAGTTTCGTTACTACGTGCGCGACGCCCCGATCATCTCCGACGCGGAGTTCGACCAGCTCCTAAAGCGGCTCGAAGCGCTCGAGGAGCAGCATCCCGAACTGCGCACGCCCGATTCGCCGACCCAGCTCGTCGGCGGCGCCGGCTTCGCCACTGATTTCACCGAGGCCGAGCACCTGGAGCGAATGCTGTCCCTGGACAACGTGTTCAGCGCCGAGGAGTTCGAGGTGTGGGCCGCGCGCGTGCGCGCCGAGGTCGGCGACGACGTGCCCTACCTGTGCGAGCTCAAAATCGACGGTGTCGCGCTGTCGCTGGTGTATCGCGACGGTCGGCTGGTCCGGGCGGCGACGCGGGGCGACGGCCGCACCGGCGAGGACGTCACGCTGAACGCCAGAACCATCGACGACGTCCCGGAACGGCTGACAGCCGGCAAGGACTACCCGGTGCCGAAGGTTCTCGAGGTGCGCGGCGAGGTGTTCTTCCGGCTGCACGACTTCGAGGCGCTCAACGCCGCGCTGGTCGAAGACGGCAAGACCCCCTTCGCCAACCCGCGCAACAGCGCCGCGGGCTCCCTTCGCCAAAAGGACCCCGCGGTCACCGCGCGGCGCAGGCTGCGGATGGTCTGTCACGGCGTGGGGCACACCGAGGGCTTTCGCCCGGCCACGCTGCACGACGCCTACCTGGCGCTGGGCGCGTGGGGCCTGCCCGTCTCCGAGCACACCACCCGGGTGGAAAACGTGGCGGGTGCACTGGAGCGCATCACCTACTGGGGCGAACACCGCCACGACGTGGATCACGAAATCGACGGTGTGGTGGTCAAAGTCGACGATGTGGCGCTGCAGCGCAGGCTGGGCTCGACCTCGCGGGCGCCCCGGTGGGCGATCGCGTACAAGTACCCGCCCCAGGAGGTGCAGACCAAGCTCCTGGACATCCGCGTCAACGTCGGCCGGACCGGGCGCGTCACACCGTTCGCGTTCATGACGCCGGTCAAGGTGGCGGGGTCGACGGTGGGGCTGGCCACGCTGCACAACGCCGCCGAGGTCAAGCGCAAGGGCGTGTTGATCGGCGACACCGTGGTGATTCGCAAGGCCGGCGACGTCATTCCCGAGGTGCTCGGCCCGATCGTCGACCTGCGCGACGGCTCGGAACGCGAATTCGTCATGCCCACAACGTGTCCCGAATGCGGCACCCCGCTTGCCCCGGCCAAGGAGGGCGACGCCGACATCCGCTGCCCCAACGCGCGGTCGTGCCCGGCGCAGTTGCGGGAGCGGGTTTTTCACGTCGCGGGCCGCGGCGCGCTCGACATCGAGGGACTGGGTTACGAGGCCGCCACCGCGCTGCTGCAGGCCGGCGTGATCGCCGACGAGGGCGACCTCTTCGCCCTCACCGAAGATGACCTTTTGCGAACCGAGCTGTTCCGGACGAAGGCCGGCGGGCTGTCGGCCAACGGCGCGCGGCTGCTGGCCAATCTCGATGTGGCCAAGGCGAAGCCGCTCTGGCGGGTGCTGGTGGCGTTGTCGATCCGGCACGTGGGCCCGACGGCCGGCCGCGCGCTGGCCACCGAATTCGGCGACCTGCAGGCGATCGAGGTCGCGTCCACCGAGCAGCTGGCCGCGGTGGAGGGCGTCGGCCCGACCATCGCCGCCGCCGTCACCGAATGGTTCACCGTCGACTGGCACCGGGCGATTGTGGACAAATGGCGGGCGGCCGGGGTGCGGATGGCCGACGAACGCGACGCGAGTGTGCCGCGCACCCTCGAGGGGCTGACGATCGTGGTCACCGGTTCGCTGGCGGGTTTTTCGCGCGACGACGCCAAGGAGGCGATCGTGTCGCGCGGCGGCAAGGCCGCGGGATCGGTGTCGAAGAAGACCGACTACGTCGTCGCCGGCGACTCGCCGGGCTCCAAGTACGACAAGGCGGTGGAGTTGGGCGTGCCGATCCTCGACGAAGACGGGTTCCGAAAGTTGTTGGCCGACGGGCCCTCCGGGGCCGACGAGTGAGCAGTCCGTACGGTGATTCGACGCGCAGCGTCAAGGCCGTAAGCTCCCCGGCCGTCGCCGGCCTGGGAGTGGCGGCGCCGGCGGTGCTGGCCTCCACCTATCACCTGTCCGCCGACGAAACCGCTGATCTCGATGCCTACGGCCGCAGCTCCAATGCGACCTGGCGGCAAGTGGAATCGGCCCTCGCCGCCCTGGAGGGAGCGGCCGGCGCGGTGGTGTTCAGCTCGGGCATGGCGGCCATCAGTGCCGCACTGTGCGCACTGGCCCGTCCCGGGACGGCCTTGGTGGTGCCGTCCGACGGCTACTATCAGGTGCGCCAGTATGCAGCGGAACACCTTGCGCCCGCGGGTGTTTCGGTGATCGAGGCGTCGAGTTCGCAAATCCACGACGCGGCGGCCGGCGCGGACGTGGTACTGGCCGAAACCCCCACCAACCCCGCGCTGGATGTGATCGACCTCCAGCGGTTGGCCACCGTGTGCCAAGCTCGCGGGGCGCGGTTGATCGTCGACAACACCGCGGCAACACCTTTCGGTCAGTGCCCCCTGGCGCTGGGCGCCGACCTGGTGGTGGCCAGCGCCACCAAGGGACTCTCGGGGCACAGTGACCTGCTGGCCGGTTACGTGGCGACCAACCAGCCCGAGTTGATCGCCGCGGTCGAACGCCATCGGCTGCTCGCCGGTGCGATCCTGGGCGGCTTCGAGGCGTGGCTGCTGCTGCGCAGCCTGGGAAGCGCCGGGCTGCGATTCGACCGCCAGTGCCGGAATGCGCAAGCGGTGGCGACGATGCTGGCCAGCCATCCGTCGGTACGAGCCGTGCGTTACCCGGGGCTGGTTGAGGACCCGGCGCACCCGGTGGCCGTCGCGCAGATGCGGCGGTTCGGGTCCCTGGTCTCATTCGAGTTGGCCGACGCGGCCGCGGTGCGGGCACTGGTGGACGGGTCCGAGCTGCTGATCGCGTCCACCAGCTTCGGCGGCATGCACACCTCGGTGGATCGCCGGGCACGGTGGGGTGACCGCGTCGCCGCCGGATTCGCGCGCCTCTCGCTGGGCATCGAAGACACCGACGACCTGGTTGCCGACATCGAGCGGTCGCTCGCGGCGTCTGCTGTGATGGGCGGATGAGCCCAACCTCCGTTGCCGACGTGGTCGCGCGCATGCGGGCCATCGCGGCACAACTGCCGCCCGATGACGGTGCCGAGGTGTTCAACGGCGTCTACCTGCGAGTGACCGAGATGATGGCGGACCGGCTCGCGACGAAGGGCGTGTTCCACGACGAGGCGTTCGTCACCGACCTCGACGTCCGCTTCGCCGGTTACTGGTTCGACGCATACGACGCCGCCGGGGCCAAGCCCAAGGCGTGGGCGCCGCTGTTCGCCGCCCGAGGCAGCAAGGGAATCCTGCCGATTCAGTTCGCGCTTGCCGGCATGAACGCACACATCGAGCACGACCTGCCGCTCGCCGTGATCGCGACGTGTGCCGCGCGCCGGTGCACGCCGGACAGCGAGGGCGTGCACGCGGACTACGAGAAGATCAACGATGTCCTCGCCAGCGTCGAGGCCGAGATCCGGCGGTCCTTCCTTGACGACGTGGAGAGGTCGATCGACGATCACCTCGAGCCGGTCGCGCACCTGATCACCTCGTGGGACATCGCGAAGGCGCGCGATTTCGCGTGGCTGACCATGCAGACGATGTGGGAGCTGCGACGGGTCAGGGGGTTGTTCGACGCTTATGCCGCGGGGCTGGCCCGCACGGTGGGGATGGGTTCCCGGCTGTTGCTGACCCCGCTGACCTGAACGCCTCAGCGCAGCATCGTCGCCACGATGCCGGCCAGATAGCCCAGCCGGGCGACCTCCGAGGGCCGGAATTCCGGGCCCGGACGGCCAAGCATTACCGCCGTGTGCGGGTCGCCCAGCGGCGCCGCGACCATCGTGGTGTCCATGTCGCGCCACGCCTGCGGCACCCACTCGGCGGTATGGTCGAGCGCCGCCGCGCGTTCGATCGGCAGCCAGGGGGCGGAATCGGCCTTGGTTTCCGGGCACCCTGGGCTGTCGGCGAGGCGTTCCAGTTCCCCGTGTGAACTGCGCAACACCGTGCACCAGCTGACCCGCAGCACCTTGGGCGCCTCGTTGACCAGGACCTTCAGTCTCGACGCGTCGTCGCCCGCGGCGGCGACGTGGTCGAGCAGCTCCAGCTCGCGGTGCGCCTCCAGCAGCCCGGTGTGCGGGCGGACGCTGTCCACGCGGACGTTGGGCAGTGATTCCGCGGCGGTGATCAGCCGGTCCGGCATCGCCCCCGGCGGCAGCTCGATGACCAGGTCGTCGATCGCATAACCCGAGCTGCGCTCCACCACGTCGAGCGACAGGATGTCGGCGCCCGCCGAACCGAGCGCGACGGCCAGCGAGCCCAGGCTGCCCGGGCGGTCGGCTAGCTCGATGCGCAACAGATACGACGGCACGGCCAACACTTTGGCACAGCAATGTATCCGCGGCATTTCGGCTGGGACGGCGGCGTGAAGCCCGCGTCCTGCCCCCGACGGGGTCTGATCGCCCGCCGCCTCCTCCCGCCGCTCTGCGGCGCGCATCGTCGCCGGGCTAGGCTTTCCGGTCGTGTCCCAGATCTCCCGCGACGACGTGGCGCACCTTGCCCGGCTGGCCCGGCTGGCGCTGACCGATGCCGAGCTGGACAGTTTCGCCGGCCAGCTCGACGCCATCCTCACCCACGTCAGCCAGGTCCAATCGGTCGATGTCACCGGCGTCGAAGCGACCGACAACCCGCTCAAAGACGTCAACGTCACCCGCCCGGACGAGCGGACGCCGTGCCTGACGCAGGCCGAGGCGCTGGCCGAGGCGCCCGAAGCCGTCGACGGCCGCTTCGCGGTGCCGCAGATCCTGGGGGACGCCGAGTGACCGATATCGTCCGCTCCGACGCCGCGACGCTGGCCGACCAGGTCGCCGCCGGGGAGCTCTCGTCCACCGAGATCACCCGGGCCTGCCTGGACCAGATCGAGGCGACCGACGACCGGTACCACGCGTTTTTGCACGTCGCGGCCGACGAGGCGCTGGCCGCCGCGGCTGCCGTGGACGACGCGGTGGCCGCCGGCGAGCCGCTGCCGTCGGCGCTGGCCGGGGTGCCGCTGGCGCTCAAGGACGTGTTCACCACGGTCGACATGCCCACCACCTGCGGCTCCAAGATCCTGGAGGGCTGGCGTTCCCCCTACGACGCGACCGTCACCGCGCGGTTGCGCGCGGCCGGCATCCCGATCCTGGGCAAGACCAACATGGACGAGTTCGCGATGGGCTCGTCGACGGAGAACTCCGCCTACGGCCCCACCCGCAACCCGTGGGACACCGACCGGGTGCCCGGAGGTTCCGGCGGCGGCAGCGCGGCCGCGCTCGCCGCGTTCCAGGCCCCGCTGGCCATCGGGTCCGACACCGGGGGCTCCATCCGCCAGCCGGCCGCGCTGACCGCGACCGTCGGCGTCAAGCCCACCTACGGCACGGTGTCGCGCTACGGGCTGATCGCCTGCGCGTCGTCGCTGGATCAGGGCGGCCCGTGCGCCCGCACGGTGCTGGACACCGCCCTGCTGCACCAGGTGATCGCCGGGCACGACGTCCGCGATTCGACGTCCGTCGACGCCGAGGTGCCCGACGTCGTCGGCGCCGCCAGGGCCGGCGCGGGCGGTGATTTGCGCGGCGTGCGCGTCGGCGTCGTTCGGCAGCTGCGCGGCGAGGGCTACCAGGCCGGGGTCCTGACGTCGTTCGAGGCCGCCGTCGAGCAGTTGACCGAGCTGGGCGCCGAAGTCAGCGAAGTCGACTGCCCGCACTTCGATCACGCGCTGGCCGCCTACTACCTGATCCTGCCGTCCGAGGTGTCCAGCAACCTGGCCCGCTTCGACGCGATGCGCTACGGCCTGCGGGTGGGCGACGACGGCACGCATTCCGCCGAGGAGGTCATGGCGCTGACCCGCGCGGCCGGCTTCGGCCCGGAGGTCAAGCGGCGCATCATGATCGGCACCTACGCGCTGTCCGCCGGCTATTACGACGCGTACTACAACCAGGCGCAGAAGGTCCGCACACTGATCGCGCGCGACCTCGACCGGGCCTACGAAGCCGTCGACGTGGTGGTGTCGCCGGCGACCCCGACCACGGCGTTCCCGCTGGGGGAGAAGGTCGACGATCCGCTGGCTATGTATCTGTTCGACCTTTGCACGCTGCCGCTGAACCTGGCCGGCCACTGCGGCATGTCGGTGCCGTCCGGGCTGTCCCCGGACGACGGCCTGCCGGTCGGGCTGCAGATCATGGCCCCCGCGTTGGCCGACGACCGCTTGTACCGGGTGGGCGCCGCCTACGAGGCGGCCCGCGGGACGCTGCCTAGCGCGGCCACCGTCTAGCGGCAATTTGCGCCAGGTCGCGCCATCCGGGGCCCATGCGGGCAAGATGAACAGATGCGGATCGGAATTCTCACCGGGGGCGGCGACTGTCCCGGGCTCAACGCCGTCATCCGGGCGGTGGTGCGCACCTGCGACTCGCGATACGGATCGTCGGTGGTCGGATTCCAGGACGGATGGCGCGGGCTGCTGGAGAACCGGCGCATCCAGTTGCAAAACGACGACCGCAACGACCGCCTGCTCGCCAAGGGCGGAACGATGCTGGGCACCGCCCGCGTGCACCCTGACAAACTTCGGGCCGGGCTGAACCAGATCAAGCAGACCCTCGACGACAACGGCATCGACGTGCTGATTCCGATCGGCGGCGAGGGCACGCTGACCGCTGCGCACTGGCTGTCCGAGGAGAACGTTCCCGTGGTCGGCGTGCCGAAGACCATCGACAACGACATCGATTGCACCGACGTGACTTTCGGGCACGACACCGCGCTGACGGTGGCCACCGACGCCATCGATCGGTTGCATTCCACGGCCGAATCCCATCAGCGGGTGATGCTGGTGGAGGTGATGGGCCGGCACGCGGGATGGATCGCGTTGAACGCCGGGCTGGCGTCCGGCGCGCACATGACGCTGATCCCCGAGCAGCCCTTCGACGTCGAGGACGTGTGCCGGCTCGTCAAACGCCGCTTCCAGCGCGGGGATTCGCACTTCATCTGCGTGGTCGCGGAGGGCGCCAAGCCGATCGCCGATTCAATCACGTTGCGCGAGGGCGGGATTGACGAGTTCGGCCACGAGCGGTTCACCGGCGTCGCCGCGCAACTCGGCGCCGAGGTGGAGAAGCGGATCAACAAGGAGGTCCGGGTGACCGTGCTGGGCCACGTCCAGCGCGGCGGCACCCCGACCGCGTACGACCGGGTGCTGGCGACCCGGTTCGGCGTCAACGCCGCCGATGCCGCCCACGCGGGCGAGTACGGGCAGATGGTCTCGCTGCGGGGCCAGGACATCGGCCGGGTGTCGCTGGCCGACGCCACCCGCCAACTCAAGCTGGTGCCCGAGAGCCGCTACGACGACGCGGCCGCCTTCTTCGGCTAAGCGTTAACGAACGGTGGGTGGCAGCGAATTGACGGCCGACTGAATTTGCCGCCGAACCCGGCAGCTCACGCCAGGTCGCCGCGATTGTCGTGGTTTTCTGCCAGCTCGAAGCGGTTATACCGTCTGCTATGAGCAACCGCGGTTCGATTCGCGGAGCCGTTCGCCAGCCGGGGTCGGGCCCGCGAGACCGTCAGCGGCCGCCGCCGCGCGGTCGCGACGATGCCAATTGGACGTCTGCCACCGTGCCCCGGCCGCCACAGCCCCCGCCGACCGCGCCGGCACCGGCGCGGCTGGTCCCCCCGCGGTCGCGCCCGGAGCTGACCGTCGGCGGGACGGCCCTCGACAGCCTCGAACCGCAGGAGACCCAGGACTCCGCCGGGTTTGACTGGCGAGACCTGGTCCGGCGCCTTACCGGAATCAACCTCGGCCGGGGCAAAGGTTCGGCATACGAGCGGGAGCTACGGGAGCGCATCCGCGCTCCGCTGGGCGGCGCGTTCCCCATCGCGGTGCTCAACCTCAAGGGCGGCGTCGGCAAGACCGTCGTCGTCGAGGCACTGGGCTCCACCTTCGCCGCCGTCCGCGACGACAAGGTGATCGCCGTGGACATCGACGCCGGCGACTTGGCCGAGCGCCACGGCCGCCGCAACCCGCTGAGCATGGCCGATCTGTTGCGGGACGGCGCGGCCACCCACTATTCGGATGTGCGGGCGCACACCTACATGAACAGCTTCGGGCTGGAGGTGCTCGGGCTGCCGGACTACGCGCGCACCGATTGGCGGCTGGAGCGCCACGACGTCGTCAGGACCTTTTCGATTCTGCGCAAGCACTATTCGGTGGTGTTGGTGGACTGTGTCAAGGCGGTCAATTCGTCCGTGATGGACGCCGTGCTGCCGGCGTCGTGCGCGCTGGTGGTGGTCACCAGCACCTCCATCGATGCGATACGCAAGACCAGGACCACGCTAGACCTGTTGCGCAACAAGGGATATCAGCGCTTGATGGCGCGGACCGTGCTGGCGATCAACCATGTCGAGGCCGGCAAGGTGGCCGTCGTCGCCGCCAAGGAGCTCGACGCGTTGTCCGCCCGCGTGGCCGCCACCGTCGTGCTGCCGTTCGATCGGCACGTGCATGACGGCAAGGAGATCGGCCTGGACCGGCTCAGCAGGGAAAGCCGGCGCAGCTATCTGGAGATGGCGGCCGCGTTGGCCGACATGTTCCCCGGCACGGGCATGGAGCAAGGGCTCCGGCTCGGGGCAAGCCGAAGGCCGCCCGGGTTCTAGCTGTGCCGATGGGTGGTGACCCGCTTCGCCCGGCTTCGCCGCGCTCGCGATCACCACTACCCCGATGGGTGGTGACCCGCTTCGCCCGGCTTCGCCGCGCTCGCGATCACCACTACCCCGATGGGTGGTGACCCGCTTCGCCCGGCTTCGCCGCGCTCGCGATCACCACTACGATCGACGGCATGAGTGTTGCCGCCGGTCCCGAGTTGCTCGACTACGACGAGGTCGTCGCACGTTTCGACCCCGTGCTCGGCCTCGAGGTGCACGTCGAGCTGTCCACCGCGACCAAGATGTTCTGCGGTTGTTCCACCACATTCGGCGCCGAACCCAACACCCAGGTGTGCCCGGTGTGCCTCGGGTTGCCGGGCTCGCTGCCGGTGCTCAACCAGGCCGCGGTGGAGTCGGCGATCCGGATCGGGCTGGCGCTGAATTGCGAGATCGTGCCCTGGTGTCGCTTCGCCCGGAAGAACTACTTCTACCCGGACATGCCCAAGAACTACCAGATTTCGCAGTACGACGAGCCGATCGCGATCAACGGCTACCTGGAGGCGCCGCTGGAAGACGGCTCCACCTGGCGGGTGGAAATCGAGCGCGCCCACATGGAGGAAGACACCGGCAAGCTCACCCACATCGGTAGCGAGACCGGCCGCATCCACGGCGCGACGACGTCGCTGATCGACTACAACCGGGCCGGCGTGCCGTTGATCGAAATCGTCACCAAGCCGATCGTGGGAGCGGGCGCCCGGGCCCCGCAGATCGCCCGGTCCTACGTCACCGCGCTACGAGACCTGTTGCGCACCTTGGGCGTATCCGACGTCCGGATGGATCAGGGCTCGATGCGTTGTGACGCCAACGTGTCGCTGAAACCGACGGGGGCGACCGAGTTCGGGACCCGGACCGAGACGAAGAACGTCAACTCGCTGCGCAGCGTCGAGGTTGCCGTGCGGTACGAAATGCAGCGCCAGGGCGCCATCCTCGTGTCCGGCGGACGGATCACCCAGGAAACCAGGCACTTTCACGAGTCCGGGTACACCAGCCCCGGTCGTACCAAGGAAACCGCCGAGGACTACCGCTACTTCCCGGAACCCGACCTCGAGCCGGTCGCGCCCAGCCGCGAGTTGGTCGAGCAGCTGCGGCAGACCATCCCCGAGTTACCCTGGTTGAGCCGCAAGCGAATTCAGCAGGAGTGGGGCGTTTCCGACGAGGTCATGCGCGATCTGGTCAACGCCGGTGCCGTCGAACTGGTCACCGAGACCGTCAAGCACGGCGCGTCGAGCGAGCAGGCCCGCGCTTGGTGGGGAAACTTCCTGGTGCAGAAGGCCAATCAGGCCGATCTCGAATTGGACGAGCTGGCCATCACGCCCGCTCAGGTCGCCGCGGTGATCGCGCTGGTCGACGAGGGCAAGCTGTCCAACAAGCTGGCCCGCCAGGTCGTCGAGGGTGTGCTGGCCGGGGAGGGCGAACCTGAGCAGGTGATGACCGCCCGCGGCCTGGCGCTGGTGCGTGACGACTCGGTGACGCAGGCCGCCGTCGACGAGGCGCTGGCCGCCAATCCGGATGTCGCCGAGAAGATTCGCGGCGGCAAGGTGGCCGCGGCCGGCGCGATCGTCGGCGCGGTGATGAAGGCCACTCGCGGACAGGCCGACGCGGCCCGGGTCCGGGAGCTCGTGCTGGCCGCCTGCGGTCAGGGCTGACCGGGACGGCCGCGCCGGTGTTCGACGACCTGATGGCCATGCTGGACAGCCCGGTGTTCGTCGTGACCACCCAGGCCGACAATCAGCCGTCGGGTTGCCTGATCAGTTTCGCCACCCAAACCAGCGTGCAGCCACCGAGCTTCATGGTCGTGATGCCGCGCAGCAGCCCCACCTGCGACGGGGCCCGCCAATCCGAGCACCTGGCGGTGCACGTGCTGGCGCAGCACCAGGTCGCCCTGGCGGAGCTGTTCGACGGCGAAACCGACGACCAGGCCGACAGATTCGGTCGCTGCTCGTGGCGCGTCGGGCCGCACGGGATGCCCATACTCGACGAGGCGATTGCCTGGTTCGTCGGCAGGACCGCGCATTGGATCGATATCGGGGATCACGTCGCCTTCATCGTCGAACCCGTCGCCGGATGGGTTCCTGATTCCTACGAGGACGTGCTCTACCTTTCCGATCTCGACGAGATGGAACCGGGCCAGGTCGCGCCCGAGCGGTTCGTCCTGCACAAGCCGGCCGCCGAGCCGCGCAAATACGGCCTGAGGTTCACCCTGGAGGGGCCCGTTTAGGTTTTGTCGTCGTTGTTGCGCGGGAAGCCGCCGCCCTGCGGGAACAACGGGAACACCACGTCATCGAGCTTCTCGGCGTCCCCGGCGGTCTTGTTAACCGTTGCGCCCCAGACGTTTCCGTCCGGCGACATCCGCAGCGCCCACGCGTGCGCGTGGGTGTCCTTGCGGACGACGTCGGGTTCGCCGGTGACCGCGCCGGTCTTCGGCGCGAGCCGCACCGCCACCGTCAGCTTGGTGTTGATCAGGTTCACCAGCACGGTCCCGTCCATCGCCGCGCAGCCCGCGACGCCGGGCTTGTCCGGCCACGTCCACACGGTGGAGACCTCGGAGGTCTTGGTGATGCGCTGCAGGCGGTCGGCGGTCGGGGTGCGGTCGGCGACATACAGCGAGCCGTCGACGGGGTCGATGCACATGCCGCCGCCGGAGCCCACCCCGGACAGCGCGGTCGTCGGCGGGGCCTGGCCGATGGTGGTCGGCTGCTCGATGCGCAGCACCTTGCCGGCCAGCGACTTGGGGTCGGCGGCCATCGCCGGGTTGCCCGCGTCGCCGGTCATCACGACCAGCGTGGTCGGGCTGGTGAAGATCAGCGCGCCGGTGTTGCCGGTGGCGCCCTTGGGGATCCCGGTCAGGATATCCTTCGGGATGTCGCCGTCGGCCACGCGGATGACCCGGTTGTCGGTGGGCGTGCTGATGTAGGCGTACATCAGGCGGTCCTGCTGATAGGTGGGCGACAGCACGATGTCCATCAGCCCGCCGTCACCGGACGGGTCGACGGGGATGACGACCTTCACCTTCGGCTCGGCGTTGACCGAGATGTCCTTGACGGCGCCGGTGGTGCGTTCGGCGACCAGCGCGGTTTTGCTGTCGGGGCCCATGATCAGGCCGCTGGTGCTCTCCAGGCAGCCCTGCATGACTCCCGGCGCGGGGCACACTTTCGGGAAGGGCGTCGGCGGCAGCGGCGGCGGCGGGGGAGGCGTCGAGCTGGGCTGGGGCTTGAGTTCGGGGGCGGTCGTGAAGGGCTGGGATTGGGCGTCGTTGAACCGCGCGCACCCGCTCGCGACCAGCACGACCGCGGACAGCGCGGCCAGACCGCCGCGAACCGAGCCCCGTATCCGCATGATCGACAGGCTACGGACTGGGCGGGCACCGCCGCCACACGCCTGCCCGGGTCCGGCCACGGAAGGTGTGCCGGTGAGGCGCCGATTTGACGCTTTTTTGGCCGCGCGGAGGGGCGGAAAAGGCGATTTGGGGCCAATCCGGGGCGTTTTGGCGGACTAACCGGCGAAAGGGCCGCTCAAATCCCCGATTCAGGCGCGTTTGCCCTTACCCTGACACCCGTGACCAGTCAATCGAATGACGCACATTGGAGCCGTCCGGGCGAATCCTCGGAGCCGCTCGCGGGGCGCCCGGCCTCGGCGCGCTTGGTCGACCCCGAGGATGACCTGACGCCGGTCGGGTATCCGGGCGACTTCGGAAACACCACCGTCATCCCCTACGTCGACCCCGCTGCGGCGGGTGCCCCCGGGGCCGGCGGATACCACCTCCTCGATCAGCAGGAGCCGCTGCCGTACGTGCAGCCGGCGTCGACGGCGCAGCCGATGCCCATCTCCGCGACCGAGCCGGCCCAGATCGACGGGGACAAGGACGAGGACGAGCGTCACCGCGAGATCGGCAAGCGCGGCACCCAGAATCTGGGTTTGCTGGTGCTGCGGGTCGGGCTCGGCGTGGTGTTGGGGGCCCACGGGCTGCAGAAGCTGTTCGGCTGGTGGGGCGGCGGCGGCCTGACCGGCCTGAAGAATTCGCTGTCCGACGTCGGCTACCACCACGCCGACATCCTCGCCTACGTCAGCGCGGGCGGCGAGATCGTTGCGGCGGTGCTGCTGATCTTGGGCCTGTTCACCCCGGTGGCCGCGGCGGGCGCACTGGCGTTCCTGATCAACGAACTGCTGGCCACCGTGTCGGGCGGCGCGCGGTCGCACGCCTTCGCCTACTTCCTGCCGCAGGGGCACGAATACCAGATCACCCTGATCGTCCTGGCCGTTGCGGTGATCCTGTGCGGACCGGGCCGCTACGGCTTGGACGCCGGCCGGGGTTGGGCCCACCGCCCCTTCATCGGGTCGTTCGTCGCCCTGCTGGCCGGCATCGCCGCCGGCGTCGCGGTCTGGGTCACGCTCAACGGGGTCAACCCGATCGGCTGACCCTCATCGGTAGGGGTTGGGCACCCGTCCCGCGCTTACCTCGGTCAGCTGCGGCAGCGTGGCGAATGTAACCGCCGGCAGGCGCAGCTCCGCACCGCTTTTCAGGCGGGCGCGCGCCCAGGAACCGCGGTGGAAGCGCAGCCCGTCGATCTCTTCCCAGCGCACCGTCCTGCTCGCCAGCAACGTCCGAACGGTCAGGCCCCGCTCGTCGGCGACCGTGCGCAGCCGGATGACCAACGCGGACAACACCACCGGGATGATCAGCAGCGGCGCGGATACCGGCCAGGCCAGCACCGGTATCAGCAAGCCGAGGGTGAAGAACCCGACGGCGAAGTGCGCCATCGGCGACACCTTGATCACCACGGGGGAATCGGTAGCCACTGGAACATCATTTCACCGCGCGCCGGCCTTCCCGCGGCCCGCTGCCGAGTGTGAACAGGCGGCGACGGTCCCGGTGTGTCGCCACCAGGAATGCACACGGGAAAGCCGTGGCTGCGCACTGGACCCCGGATTTGACTGTTGAGCTGTGCGAAGGCTACCGTCGGACGTTATGGAAACCGCCGGAAAGCCCGGGATGCTCGTAGTACTTAGTCAGCGCGTTGGTGCCTGACTGAGCCCTTCAGCATTTGAAGCGATCCAGCACCAACGCGCAACCCTCGTTCAGCCGATGAGCTGACGGGGGTTTTTTCTTGCGCAGCAACGAAACTTCGAATAGTGAATAGGACCCCAGGACAGTGAGCGCTCCCACCAGGCCACCCGCCACGCAGGCGCAGGATCCGGCCAGCGTCGCCACGGACGCCGTGAAACCCTCCGCAAAGACGCCGGCCGCTCAACCGAAACGCGTTGGCCCGGAACAACTTACCGGTGCCCAGTCGGTGATCCGGTCGCTGGAGGAACTCGACGTCGAGGTCATCTTCGGGATACCAGGCGGTGCCGTGCTGCCGGTCTACGACCCGCTGTTCGACTCGAAAAAGCTGCGCCACGTGCTGGTTCGGCACGAGCAGGGCGCCGGCCATGCCGCCAGCGGCTACGCGCACGCCACCGGCAAGGTCGGCGTCATGATGGCGACCTCGGGTCCCGGCGCGACCAACCTGGTCACCCCGCTGGCCGATGCCCAGATGGACTCGATCCCCGTCGTCGCCATCACCGGGCAGGTTGGGCGTGGGTTGATCGGGACGGACGCCTTCCAGGAGGCCGACATCTCGGGCATCACGATGCCGATCACCAAGCACAATTTCCTGGTCCGCTCCGGCGACGAGATCCCCCGGGTGCTGGCCGAGGCGTTCCACATCGCCCGCTCGGGACGTCCGGGCGCGGTGCTCGTCGACATCCCCAAGGACGTGCTGCAGGGTCAGTGCACATTCAGCTGGCCCCCGCGGATGGACCTGCCCGGCTACAAGCCGAACACCAAGCCGCACAACCGGCAGGTGCGGGAGGCCGCCAAGCTGATCGCGGCCGCGCGCAAACCGGTGCTGTACGTGGGCGGCGGGGTCATCCGCGGCGAGGCAACCGAGCAGCTGCGCGAGCTGGCCGAGCTGACCGGCATCCCGCTGGTCACCACACTGATGGCGCGCGGCGCCTTCCCGGACAGCCATCCGCAGAACCTGGGCATGCCCGGCATGCACGGCACCGTGGCCGCGGTGGCGGCGCTGCAGCGCAGCGACCTACTGATCGCGCTGGGCACCCGGTTCGACGACCGGGTGACCGGGAAGCTGGACTCCTTCGCCCCCGAGGCCAAGGTCATCCACGCCGACATCGACCCCGCCGAGATCGGCAAGAACCGGCACGCCGATGTGCCGATCGTCGGCGACGTGAAGGCCGTCATCACCGACCTCATCGCGATGCTGCGCCACCACGATGTGCCCGGCAACATCGAGATGACGGACTGGTGGGCGTATCTGCACAGCGTCCAGTCCACCTACCCGCTGAGCTACGGCCCTCAGAGCGACGGCAGCCTGAGCCCGGAGTACGTGATCGAGAAGTTGGGCGAGATCGCCGGACCGGACGCGGTGTACGTCGCCGGCGTCGGCCAGCACCAGATGTGGGCCGCGCAGTTCATCTCGTACGAAAACCCGCGCACCTGGCTCAATTCCGGCGGGCTGGGCACCATGGGCTTCGCCGTCCCGGCGGCTATGGGCGCCAAGATCGCCCGCCCGGACGCCGAGGTCTGGGCGATCGACGGCGACGGCTGCTTCCAGATGACCAACCAGGAGCTGGCCACCTGCGCCATCGAGGGCGCGCCGATCAAGGTGGCGCTGATCAACAACGGCAACCTGGGCATGGTGCGCCAGTGGCAGACGCTGTTCTACCAGGAGCGCTACTCGCAGACCGACCTGGCCACGCACTCACACCGGATCCCGGACTTCGTGAAGCTGGCCGAGGCGCTGGGCTGCGTCGGATTGCGTTGCGAGCGTGAGGAAGACGTCGTCGACGTGATCAACCAGGCGCGGGCGATCAACGACCGCCCGGTGGTGATCGACTTCATCGTCGGTGCCGACGCGCAGGTGTGGCCGATGGTCGCCGCCGGCACCAGCAACGACGAGATTCAGGCCGCCCGCGGGATCCGCCCGTTGTTCGACGACGAAAGCGAAGGGCACGCCTGATGAACACGCACACGCTGTCGGTGTTGGTGGAGGACAAGCCCGGTGTGCTCGCCCGCGTGGCGGCGCTGTTCTCGCGGCGCGGCTTCAACATCGAGTCGCTGGCCGTCGGCGCAACCGAGCAGAAGGACATGTCGCGGATGACCATCGTGGTCTCCGCCGAGGAGACCCCGCTCGAGCAGATCACCAAGCAGCTCAACAAGCTGATCAACGTGATCAAGATCATCGAGCAGGACGACGACAACTCGGTGTCCCGGGAGTTGTCGCTGATCAAGGTGCGGGCCGACGCCGGCACCCGTAGCCAGGTCATCGAGGCGGTGAACCTGTTCCGCGCCAAGGTGATTGACGTGTCACCGGAATCGCTGACCATCGAGGCCACCGGTGACCGCGGCAAGGTCGAGGCGTTCCTGCGCGTGCTGGAGCCCTTCGGTATTCGCGAAATCGCCCAATCCGGAATGGTGTCGCTATCCCGCGGTCCGCGCGGTATCGGCACGGCCAAATAGCAAACAAGGAGAAAGTTCACCGTGGCATTAGAGATGTTCTACGACGACGACGCAGACCTGACGATCGTCCAGGGCCGCAAGGTCGGCGTCATCGGGTACGGCAGCCAGGGGCACGCGCACTCGTTGAGCCTGCGCGACTCGGGCGTGCAGGTGCGCGTCGGGCTCAAGGAGGGTTCGAAGTCCCGGGCCAAGGTTGAAGAGCAGGGCCTGGACGTCGACACCCCCGCCGAGGTCGCCAAGTGGGCCGACGTCATCATGCTGCTGGCCCCCGACACCGCGCAGGCCGACATCTTCAAGAACGAGATCGAGCCGAACCTGAAGGCCGGCGACGCTTTGTTTTTCGGGCACGGGCTCAACATTCACTTCGACCTGATCAAACCGCCCGCCGACGTGACCGTCGCGATGGTCGCCCCGAAGGGCCCCGGCCACCTGGTGCGCCGCCAGTTCGTCGACGGCAAGGGCGTGCCCTGTCTGATCGCCGTCGACCAGGACCCGACCGGCCAGGGCGAGGCGCTGGCCCTGTCGTACGCCAAGGCCATCGGCGGCACCCGGGCCGGCGTCATCAAGACGACCTTCAAAGACGAGACCGAGACCGACCTGTTCGGTGAGCAGGCCGTGTTGTGCGGTGGCACAGAGGAATTGGTGAAGGCCGGCTTCGACGTGATGGTCGAGGCGGGCTACCCGCCGGAGATGGCGTATTTCGAGGTGCTGCACGAGCTCAAGCTGATCGTCGACCTGATGTACGAGGGCGGCATCGCCCGGATGAACTACTCGGTGTCCGACACCGCGGAGTTCGGCGGCTACCTGTCCGGCCCGCGCGTCATCGACGCCGGCACCCGCGACCGGATGCGCGACATCCTGCGCGAGATCCAGGACGGCACCTTCGTCAAGAAGCTCGTCGCCAACATCGAGGGCGGCAACAAGCAGCTCGAGCAGTTGCGCAAGGAGAACGCCGAGCACCCCATCGAGGTCACCGGGAAGAAGCTGCGCGACCTGATGAGCTGGGTCGACCGTCCGATCACCGAGACGGCATAGCTTCTGGCGGCGCGGGGCGCCGCTCGAGCGCCCAGCCGCCGGGCGACGGCCAGCACCCGGCGGCCCAGGTGGTCAAGCGTTCGGTGTCGCTTTGCCGAAACGTGAACGGCTGCGGCCCGTTTTGGCGTGTCGTACGTTAAGTGTCGCGAGGGTTGTCGTCTTGTCCCGCGACGTCGACTCGCACGGTGAGAAACTGGGCACCGACCGCGGCGACGGCCATGCTGTTGACCCGTGGCAACGTGCGCAGCCGGGCTTTGGCATCGTCGTCGTACATCAGGACGGCGGTGCCGGAGTACCACCGGCCCCGAACACGTACCCGGACTTGCGGATTCGCCTTGATGTTGCGCACATACTGAGAGCGTTCGCCGAACTCCGACACCATCCAGAATTGGCCGTTCGCCAGCCGGCCCCCGACCGGTGTCCGACGGGGTCGGCCCGTGTTCCGTCCCGTGGTCTCCAGCAAGCTCATGGTCGGAACCCGTCGCATGAGCGGGTTGAAAAACCATCTCTGGGATCGATTGATCAGCCGGTCCCGAAGCGTGGGCATCGCAGTTCTCCTTGTCATCACGGGCGTCTCATTGGGTGGGCTCTTGAACACTGACGCTTGCAATGGCTTTTGGGTAGTGTCCTAAACGACAGGTATCAGGAGATTCTGGCCATGCATCGAGTTGCGGTAATCGCCGTCCCGCCCGTGACGCCCTTTGATTTGTCGATTCCCGACTTGATCTTGGGCAATGCGGAGGTCGACAACCGATCCGCTTACAAGGTCACCATGTGCACGGCCGAACCCGGCCTGGTCGCAACGACGGGCAGCCTGGGCGTGAGCGTGGATCACGGATTGGAGGCCATCCGTTCCTCTGACACGGTGATTGTCACCGGAACGGGCAACCGCGAACGGGTGGACGGCCGTGTGCTCGACGCGCTGCGCCGCGCCGCCACGCGCGACAAGCGCATCGCTTCGATCTGCACGGGCGCGTTCGTGCTCGCGGAGGCTGGCCTGCTCGATGGGAGAACCGCCACCACGTACTGGCCCTACTCCGACGAGTTCCGACGTCGATATCCGCGGGTACAGCTTCGGGCTGACGTCCTTTACGTCGATGACGGCATGATCCTGACCTCCGCCGGCCTGGCGGCGGGAATCGATCTGTGCCTTCACCTCATTCGTCGTGATTTCGGCGCGCGTGTCGCCAATGCGGTTGCGCGGCGCGCCGTGGTGGCCCCGATCCGACCGGGCGGGCAAGCGCAATTTGTCGAGACGGCTGTAGCCGACGGTGCCCGTGACTCGTTGGCACGAACCCGCGCGTGGGCTCTCCGACAGTTGGACCGGCCACTCTCGCTGGAGGACGTTGCCCACCACGCCGGCATGAGCGTGCGCAACCTAAGCCGGCGCTTCAAGGCGGAAACGGGGCAGAGCCCGCTGCAATGGCTGCTTTATCAACGAATCGATCGGGCGCGCGAATTGCTCGAGTCGACGGCACTGCCGGTCGGTCAGGTGGCCGCGCGATCCGGCCTGGGGACCGCGGATTCGCTGCGCAAGCACATGGTCCGCCGGCTGGGTGTGCCGCCCAGCTCGTATCGGGCCACCTTCTCCCGCCTGACAACTGGGTGAAGGGCGTCTTCCTTCCGCCGAGCGTGCAGCTGTTGTGAATTTCTTGGCCGATTCTCGCAACTGTTCACTATCGGCGCCGGGCGCCCCTCAAGAACCCAGCCGGTCGGCGACGGCGACCACCCGGCGGCCCAGGTGGTCCAGGGCGTTATTCGTGGGCTCGTCGAATTCGTTGATGTTGTCGTGGGTGGACACCAGGCTCACCCCGTACGGGTTGCCGTCGACGAACTTGACCGGATCGGTGTAGCCCGGCGGCACGATGATGCCACCAAAATGCATCAGCGTGTAGTAAAGGGAGAGCAAGGTCGACTCCTGGCCGCCGTGCAGTGTGTTGGACGACGTGAACGCGGCGTAGACCTTGTCGGCGAGTTTGCCTTCGGCCCACAGCCCGCCCAGCGAGTCCAGGAACGCCCGCAATTGCGCGGCGGGCGAACCGAACCGGGTCGGCGAGCCGAAGATCACCGCGTCGGCCCAGACGATGTCGTCGCCGGTGGCCGCCGGAAGGTCCTTGGTCGCTTGGTAATTCGCGGTCCAGGCCGGGTTGTGCGCAAAGGATTCCGGGTCGTGGGTCTCGGCGACGTGCCGCAGGCGCACCTCGGCGCCCGCCGACTCGGCCGACGCGGCGACACGTTTGGCCATCGCGGTGCCGTGACCGGTGGCCGAGTAATAGATGATCGCGAGTTTGGTCACGGTGTCAGCTTAGGCATGTCCAACTTGCTGGAAAACCCAAGGGCAGCCGGTTTAAGTTAGATGATCGGGAGTCGATTCGCGTCTGGGCGCAGTGCACCTTCCGACCAACCAGATGGGGGCGTCATGGCCGACGAGTCCGGTAACCCGATGGGGCTGAACGACACCGGACGTGTCGAGGCCTTCAGCGACGGTGTGTTCGCGATCGTCGTCACCTTGCTCGTGCTGGATCTGAAGGAGCCCGAACATGCTCCGGGCGAACTGCTCGACGGCCTCGCCCGACAGTGGCCCGCGTATCTTGGCTACTTCGCGTCCTTCGCCTTCGTCGGGGTGATCTGGCTCAATCACCATCAAGCATTCGTTGCGATCCAGCGGGTGGACATGGGCGTGAATTTGGCGAACCTCGCGCTGCTGTTCACCACTGCTTTGATTCCGTTCCCCACCGCGGTGCTCTCCCGGGCATTGATCACCGGGGTCGACAGCGCGGACGCGCGGACCGCGGTGGCGCTATACGCGGGCATAGCCACCGCGATGTGCGCTAGTTGGCTACTTCTCTACGATCAGGTTCACCGCCGCCGCGGCGCGCTCGTCGAAGCCGGAATCGACCAGCGAGCCTTCGCGGCCAATCGGATCCGTGCGGTGGCGGGGATCGCGGCTTATGTGACGGCAGGTCTGATCGGGGCGTTGTGGTTCCCGGCGGCAGCACTGGTCGTTTTCGCCGTCATGCCGATTTTCTATGCGCTCACAACCGGACGAACCGAGTCCGCGCGAGACAAAGGCCACCGGTAGTACGAGTCACGGTGCGAGCTTCGGCATGCCCAGGCCGAATTCGCGGCGCAACAAGGTGCGCGCGGCGTAATAGCCGGACATACCGTGCACCCCGCCGCCGGGCGGGGTGGCCGCCGAGCACAGGTACACCTTCGGAATCGGTGTGCTCCAAGGGTTTATCCGCGGCGTGGGACCGGCGATCGCGCGCCAGGCGGAATTTCCGCCCATCCCGATGTCGCCGCCGACGTAGTTCGCGTTGTGGTCGGCCATCCGGGCGGCGGGCACGGCGCGGGCCGCCACCACGATGTCGCGGAAGCCGGGCGCGAACCGCTCGACGGTCTCGGTGACGGCCTCGGTAGCGTCGACGGTGGAACCCGACGGCACGTGGGCGTAGGTCCAGAACGGGCGGCGGCCCACGATGTCGATGCGGCCGGGGTCCGCGATGTGCGGCGACGCGGCCAGCACCATCGGCCACTGCGCATGACGCCCGGCGGCGATGTCGGCCTCGGCCCGAGCCATCTGCTCGCGGGTGCCGCCCAGGTGCAGCGTCGGGGCCCGCCCCAGCCGCGCGTCGGTCCACGGGATGTCCTCGCTGAGCACGAAGTCGACCTTGGCGACGCCGGGGCCAAAGGTGTAGCGGCGCAACGCCTTCGCGTAGCGGTCCGGAAGCGCGTCCCCGTAGATGCGCAGCAGCGCCGTCGGCGCGGTGTCGAACGCGACGACCCCGCCGGGCGGCCGAGTGACCTCGGTGCCGGCCGTGAGCTCGCCGCCGTGCGCGCGCAGGTCGGCGATCAGCGCGTCCGTGATCGCCTGGCTTCCACCCACCGGGATCGGCCAGCCGACCGAATGCGCGAGGGTGGCCAGCATCAAACCGGCCCCGGCGGCCGTCAACGACGGCATCCGCGAAATCACGTGCGCGGCAACGCCGGTGAACAGGGCGCGTGCGTCCTCTCCGGTTAGGAAGCCCAGCAGTGACCCCCAGGCGGGGGTGCCCTGCGCCAGCATCCGAACGCCGAGTTGCAGGGCGGACGGCAGCGATCCGGGCACCGATCGTTTGTCGCCGAGCAGCAACCCCACGACGGCGTCGGAATGCTCGACCAGCGGGCCGAGCAGGCGTCGCCACGACGTGCCGTGCTCCAGTTCCGCGCAGGTGCGCTCGAGATCCCGGTAGGCGATGACCGCCGGGCGGCCCGGCAGCGGGTTGGCGTAGGAAATCTCCGGGACCGCCAGTTGCACGCCGCGCGCGGGCAGGTCGAACGCCGCGAAAAACGGCGACGCCAGCGCCAGCGGGTGAACGGCCGAGCACACGTCGTGTAAGACTCCCGGAGAATCTGGGTCGGGCGCGGTGCGCGCGCCGCCGCCGAAGGTCGGCTGGGCCTCGACGACCTGGACTTTCAGCCCCGCACGGGCGCAGATGACGGCCGTGGTGAGCCCGTTGGGTCCGCTGCCGATGACGGTGACGTCCGAGGTCACGTCCACGCGTCAATTACAGCCGATAGGCTGTCCGGGTGAATCTGCCTGTTGTACTTATTGCCGACAAACTCGCCGAATCAACCGTCGCCGCGCTGGGGGACCAGGTCGAGGTGCGCTGGGTGGATGGCCCGGACCGGCCCAAGCTGCTGGCCGCCGTCCCTGAGGCGGACGCGCTGCTGGTGCGGTCGGCCACCACCGTCGACGCCGAGGTGCTGGCCGCCGCGCCCAAGCTGAAGATCGTGGCCCGCGCCGGGGTCGGCCTGGACAACGTCGACGTCGACGCCGCGACCGCGCGCGGGGTGCTGGTGGTGAACGCCCCCACGTCGAACATCCACAGCGCCGCCGAACACGCGATGGCGCTGCTGCTGGCCGCGGCCCGCCAGATCGCGGCGGCCGACGCCACGCTGCGCGAGCATACCTGGAAGCGGTCGAAGTTCTCCGGCACCGAAATCTTCGGCAAGACCGTCGGTGTCGTCGGGCTCGGCCGCATCGGCCAGCTGTTCGCGCAACGGATCGCGGCCTTCGGCACCCACGTCGTCGCCTACGATCCGTACCTGGCGCCGGCCCGCGCCGCGCAGCTCGGCATCGAGCTGCTGTCCCTGGACGACCTGCTGGCCCGCGCCGACTTCATCTCGGTGCACCTGCCGAAGACCCCGGAGACGGCCGGCCTGATCGACAAGGAGGCGCTGGCGAAGACCAAGCCCGGCGTCATCATCGTCAACGCCGCGCGCGGCGGCCTGGTCGACGAGGCGGCGCTGGCCGACGCGATCAACAGCGGGCACGTCCGCGCCGCCGGCCTCGACGTCTTCTCCACCGAACCGTGCACGGACAGCCCGCTTTTCGAGCTGCCGCAGGTAGTGGTGACGCCGCATCTCGGGGCCTCCACGGCCGAGGCGCAGGACCGGGCCGGCACCGACGTCGCCGCAAGCGTGCGGTTGGCGCTGGCGGGGGAGTTCGTTCCCGACGCCGTCAACGTCGGCGGTGGCGTGGTCAGCGAGGAGGTGTCGCCCTGGCTGGACCTGGTGCGCAAGCTCGGGGTGCTGGCGGCCGCTCTGTCCGGCGAGGTGCCGGTGTCGTTGTCGGTGCAGGTGCGCGGCGAGCTCGCCTCGGAAGATGTTGAGGTGCTTAAGCTTTCGGCGCTGCGCGGGCTGTTCTCGGCGGTCATCGACGAACCGGTGACGTTCGTCAACGCGCCGGCGCTGGCCGCCGAGCGGGGCGTCTCCGCCGAGATCACCACCGCATCCGAAAGCCCCAACCACCGCAGCGTCGTCGACGTGCGGGCCGTCGCCCACGACGGCTCGTGCGTGAACGTCGCGGGCACGCTGTCCGGGCCGCAGTTGGTGGAGAAGATCGTCCAGATCAACGGCCGCAACTTCGACCTGCGGGCCCAGGGCACCAACCTGGTGATCAACTACGCCGACCAGCCCGGGGCGTTGGGCAAGATCGGTACCCTGCTGGGCTCTGCCGGCGTGAACATTCAGGCGGCGCAGCTGTCCGAGGACGCCGAGGGGCCCGGCGCGACGGTCCTGCTGCGGCTGGACCAGGACGTGCCCAAGGACGTGCGGTCGGCAATCTCGGCGGCCGTCGGCGCCAACAAGCTGGAAGTGGTTGACCTGTCGTGAAACTCGCGGTGATCGGCGGCGACGGCATCGGGCCGGAGGTGGTGGCCGAGGCCGTCAAAGTCCTCGACGCGGTCGTGCCGAACGTCGAAAAGACCAGCTACGACCTGGGCGCCCGTCGCTACCATGCCACGGGCGAGCTGCTGCCGGACTCGGTGCTCGCCGAGTTGCGCGAGCACGACGCCATCCTGCTCGGGGCGGTCGGCGACCCGTCGGTGCCCAGCGGCGTCCTGGAGCGAGGTCTGTTGCTGCGGCTGCGCTTTGAGCTCGACCACCACGTCAACCTGCGACCGGGCCGGCTGTACAAGGGGGTGAGCAGTCCGCTCGCGGGAAACCCCGAGATCGACTTCGTGGTGGTGCGTGAGGGCACCGAGGGCCCCTACACCGGCAACGGCGGCGCGATCCGCGCCGGAACGCCCAACGAAGTCGCCACCGAGGTCAGCGTGAACACCGCGTTCGGCGTGCGCCGCGTGGTGCGCTACGCGTTCGAGAAGGCCCGGCTGCGCCGCAACCACCTGACGCTGGTGCACAAGAACAACGTGCTGACGTTCGCCGGGAAGCTGTGGACGCGGGTCGTCGCCGAGGTCGGCGCGGAATATCCCGACGTCGAGGTCGCCTACCAACACGTCGACGCCGCCACCATCTTCATGGTCACCGACCCCGGGCGGTTCGACGTGATCGTCACCGACAACCTGTTCGGCGACATCATCACCGACCTGTCCGCGGCGGTCTGCGGCGGAATCGGCTTGGCCGCCAGCGGAAATATCGACGCCACCCGGGCCAATCCGTCGATGTTCGAGCCGGTGCACGGCAGCGCCCCCGACATCGCCGGTCAGGGCGTCGCGGACCCGACCGCGGCGATCATGTCGGTGGCGCTGCTGCTTTCCCATCTGGGCGAGGACGCTGCGGCTGCCCGGGTGGATGGGGCCGTCGAGACCTATCTGGCAACTCGTGGGAGCGAACCGCGCGCCACCACCGAAGTCGGCGAACGGATCGCAGCCGCGCTCTAGTCTCCAGGCCGGGCGGCAGCAGCCGGATCGGCACCAAGGGCACCGCCGCCAGTGGGAACAACCCGCAGAGCAGCCACGCCGACGGGTATCTCGCCGCGCCGATCAGCACACCGAACAGCGGCGGACCGACCGCCGCCATCACGCGCTGGGTGGTGTTCTGGATGCCCAGGGCGCGCCCGCTCCAGAACGGCCCGGCGAACTCGGTGATGGCGGTCGCCTCCAGGCCGTTGTCGAGCACGGCGAACACCGAGACGGCGACCATCAGCGGGATGTCGAACCGCGAGTCGAGCTGGTCGGAGAGTGCCAACAGAAACAGGGTCAACGCGGCGACGGCGGCGATGACGGCGACCGGTTGCATGCGTGAGCCGATGCGATCCGACCAGCGGCCCACCGCGACGCGGCCGACCGCGCCGAGCAGCTGCGACAGCGTGACCAGCCCGCCGGCGGCGGCGACCGACCAGTGGTGGTGGTTCATCAGCCAGACCAGCATGAACGTGACGGTGACCGTTTGCGGCATCATCAGCAGGCCCGCGACGGCGTGGATACGCCACAGCACCGACGACCCGCGGTAGGGGCTGGCCAGCTCCGCCTCGGTCGCCGTCTCCCGGGGCTTGCGCACCGGGTCGACGATGCCGACCGCGCTCGCCAGCGCCGCCGCCGTGCACACCAGCGCCGGAAACATCAGCCCGGCATGCACGCCGCGCTCCGCCAGTTCGGGCATGACCAGCGCGCCCGCCGCGATGCCCAGCGGCTGCGCGGTCTGCCGGATGCCCATCGCGAGGCCGCGCTGCTGCGGGGGGAACCACGCGGACACCAGCCGGCCGCCGGCGGTGTTGCAACTCGCGGCGGCCACGCCGCCCAGGAACAGATAGACGGCGACCCACACCATCGAGTGCACCGACGCGGCGGCATAGGCGGCGGCCGCGGTGAGACCCGAGCCCAGCGTCAGCACCAGCCGCTCGCCGACGCGGTCCAGCACGTAGCCCCATGCGATGAGCGTGACCACCATGCCCCAGCTCGGCATCGACGCGAGCAGGCCGGCCTCGGCCAGCGGGGTGCCACGCGTGGCTTCCAGCGACGGGATCAGGAATGCGACGCCATTGATGAATAGGAAGGAGCTGGTCGTCACGAACAGCGAGACGATCATGATCGACCATCGCTTGCCGGCGCCGACGGCGGCAGGGTGCCCCTTGGGCATCAGTCCATGCTTGCACACGGCCGGCACCGGTTGCGGGAGCCGCTACTAGCCATCACTAGGCTTCTGCGAATGCGCCTCGGTCGAATCGCCAGCCCGGACGGTGTCGCCTTCGTCAGCATCGAGGGCGAACTCGACGATCCCGCCGCACTGACCGCCCGGGAGATCGCCGAGCACCCGTTCGGCACCCCGACCTTCACCGGACGATCGTGGCCGCTGGCCGACGTCCGGCTGCTGGCGCCGATGCTGGCCGGCAAGGTGGTCTGCGTCGGCAAGAACTACGCCGATCACATCGCGGAGATGAGTAGCTTCGCGACGGGCCCGGCGGCCGCGGACCCGATCATCTTCCTCAAGCCCAACACCGCGATCATCGGGCCCAACGTGCCGATTCGGCTGCCCGCCAACGCATCACCGGTGCACTTCGAGGGTGAGCTGGCGGCGGTCATCGGCCGGCCGTGCAAGGACGTTTCGGCCGCCCAGGCCGCCGAGAACATCCTCGGCTACACCATCGCCAACGACGTGTCGGCACGCGACCAACAAAAGGCCGACGGCCAATGGACCCGCGCCAAGGGCCATGACAGCTTCTGCCCCGTCGGGCCGTGGATCGTCACCGATGTCGACCCGGCGGACCTCGAACTGCGCACCGAGGTCAACGGTGAGGTGAAGCAACACAGCCGCACCTCGCTGATGATCCACGACGTCGGTGCCATCGTGGAGTGGATCTCGGCCGTGATGACGCTGCTGCCCGGCGACCTCATCCTCACCGGCACGCCGGCCGGCGTTGGGCCCATCGAGGACGGCGACACTGTCTCCATCACCGTCGAGGGAATCGGCACCCTCACCAATCCCGTTGTGCGCAAAGGAAAGTCGTGACAGTTCGAGTCCGGTTCTGCCCGTCGCCCACCGGCACCCCGCACGTCGGGATGGTGCGAACCGCGCTGTTCAACTGGGCCTACGCGCGACACACCGGCGGCACCTTCATCTTTCGCATCGAGGACACCGACGCGGCGCGCGACACCGAGGAAAGCTACCTGGCGCTGCTCGACGCGCTGCGCTGGCTCGGCCTCGACTGGGACGAGGGGCCGGAGGCGGGCGGGCCGTACGGGCCGTACCGGCAGTCGCAGCGCGGCGAGATCTACCGCGACGTGGTGGCGCAGCTGCTCGAGGCCGGCGAGGCTTACTACGCCTTCTCGACGCCGGAGGAGGTCGAGGCGCGGCACATCGCCGCGGGCCGAAACCCCAAGCTGGGCTACGACAACTTCGACCGGCAGCTGACCGATTCGCAGCGCGCGGCGTTCCTCGCCGAGGGCCGTAAGCCGGTGGTGCGGCTGCGCATGCCCGACGACGATCTGAGTTGGGACGACCTGGTACACGGGAACACGACCTTTGCGGCGGGCAGCGTGCCCGATTTCGCGCTGACCCGCGCGAGCGGAGATCCGTTGTATACGTTGGTCAACCCGCTCGACGACGCGCTGATGAAGATCACCCACGTGCTGCGCGGCGAGGACCTGCTGTCGTCCACCCCGCGCCAGCTGGCGCTGTATGGGGCGCTGACGCGGATCGGTGTGGCCGAGCGCACACCGCAATTCGCGCACCTGCCAATCGTGTTGGGCGAGGGAACCAAGAAGCTGTCCAAGCGCGACCCGCAGTCGAACCTGTTCGCGCATCGCGACCGGGGCTTCATCCCCGAGGGCCTGCTGAATTACCTTGCGCTGCTGGGCTGGGCGATCGCCGACGACCACGACCTGTTCAGCCTGGACGAAATGGTGGCCGCCTTCGACGTCGTCGACGTCAATTCCAATCCGGCCCGATTCGACCAGAAGAAGGCCGACGCGCTCAACGCCGAGCACATCCGGATGCTCGACGTCTCCGACTTCACCGCCCGCCTGCGCGACTACTTCGACGCGCACGGCCACGACACCGGGCTGGATGACGCCGGATTCGCCGAGGCCGCCGAGCTGGTGCAGACGCGCATCGTCGTCCTGAGCGACGCGTGGGACTTGCTGAAGTTCCTCAATGACGACGAATACGCGATCGACGAGAAGGCCGCCGCCAAGGAGCTCGGCCCGGACGGCGTCGCGGTTTTGGACGCCGCGCTGGGTGCGCTGGACGGCGTGACCGACTGGACAACCGAGCGGATCGAGGCCGCGCTCAAGGCCGCGCTCATCGACGGCCTGGCGCTCAAACCGCGCAAGGCGTTCGGCCCGATCCGCGTCGCCGCGACGGGAACAACGATCAGCCCGCCGCTGTTCGAATCACTCGAACTACTGGGCCGCGAGCGCAGCATGGCGCGGTTGCGGGGCGCGCGCGACGGGGCGGTCTGAGTTTTTGGTAGTCTGCACAGCGGTTTACAAAGGCCGACGACGGCCGGCCACGACGGCGCGGGACACCGCAGAACCGTTGTGACCAGCGGTTTTAGGCAGCCAATGGGGTATGGTGTAATTGGCAACACAGCTGATTCTGGTTCAGCCATTCTAGGTTCGAGTCCTGGTACCCCAGCAAGATCGCGGCACGGCTTGCGATTAGGTCGCCCTTCTCGGGTGAGCTATGCTGGCAGCTCGGATCGGTTCAGGCCCCGTCGTCTAGCGGCCTAGGACGCCGCCCTCTCACGGCGGTAGCGTGGGTTCGAATCCCATCGGGGCTACAAACAATTACTGGCCGGTCCCCAGCACGGCCGGGGCGGTCGACCCGCCCACCGGCATGGGCGGCAATCCGAGCTTGCGGTGATCCCACGAGCGCGCGCGGCGGGCCACGATGCGCACGCACACCCGCTTGTTCATCATCTGCTCGACGAAGGGCTTCATCTCGTCGGTGTAGGGGCCGGTGTAGCGCTCGAACACGCTGACGCCCACCCGGCGCGCAACGTCGGGATCGTCGACGATCTCGGCGACACCCTCGAACGACACCCCGCGCAGCGTGTCGTAGGTGTCACCGTCCTCGATCAGAAAGCTCACCCGCGGATCCCGGGTGAGGTTCACCGCCTTCTGCGACTTGGCCTTGGTCTCGAGCCAGACCTCGCCGTCGACGACGGCGTACCACATGGCGGTCAGGTGCGGCTGCCCGTCGGGCCCGACGGTGGCGAGTGTTCCGGTGCGGCTCTTGACGACGAAATCGGCGATCTCGTCCTCCGACATGACGATGCTCGCGCGCTGATTGGTTCCCATGGCCGTCAGTTTGTCAGGCGGGTTGCGGTCGAGTGTGCGGTGGTGGCTTTCGGTGTGCGCTGGGGGCGGCCTCAACGCACACTCGTCCCCCTGGAAAGGGGAGGGCCGGTTGAGTGTGAATCCACGGCTTTGCGAGTGAACGGAGGGCGTGAAATTCGCCATTTTGCCGCCCAGGATGCACAGTCAGAGCCGTGGATTCACACTCGAGCTGCACACGCGCCGCGGGGACTAAAGCCGGCGGGTGAGTGCCTCGGCGGCGGACAGCAGGTCGGCGGCCCAGCGAGCCCCGGGGCGGCGCCCGATGCGATCGACGGGCCCCGACACCGATATCGCGGCGATGACGACACCGCGGCCGTCACGCACCGGCGCCGACACGCTCGCCACCCCGGGCTCGCGCTCGGCGACGCTTTGCGCCCAACCGCGCCGGCGCACTTCGGCCAGTGCCCGGTCGGTGAATTTCGCCGTCGGCAGCACGGCCTTCTGGACGGTGGCGTCGGCGTAGGCGAGTAGGACTTTGGCCCCCGAGCCCGCCGTCATCGGCAGGCGCGCACCGACCGGAACCGTATCGCGAAGACCCGCAGCCGGTTCGAGGGCGGCCACGCACACCCGCGACATGCCCTCGCGGCGATACAACTGCACGCTCTCGCCGGTGGTCTCGCGCAGGCCGGGCAGCACCGCCGCGCTCGCGGCCAGCAGCGGATCGTTGACGCGGCCGGCCAATTCGGTGACGGCCGGACCGAGTCGCCAACGCCCTTCGTCGTCGCGCGCCAGCAGCCGATGAACTTCCAGCGCGGCCGCCAGCCGATAGGCGGTGGCCCGGGGCAACCCGGTCCGCTCGCACAGTTCGGCCAGCCCGCACGGGGATTCCGCGATCGTATGCAGCACGCCCACCGCTTTGTCGAGGACGCCGATACCGCTATGCTGTCTCACACGGAGATACTAGCGTCTCGCATTCTGAGATGACAGCCGAAAGACCGGATAGGGGCGAATTCGATATGGGATCCGAAGCCAAGCCGCGCACCCTGGCCGAAAAGGTTTGGGACGACCACGTTGTGGCGTCCGGGGGCGGTGCCGAACAAGCGGGGGCCCCTGACTTGATCTACATCGACCTGCATCTGGTACACGAGGTCACCAGCCCGCAGGCGTTCGACGGCCTGCGCCTGGCCGGCCGGGGAGTGCGGCGCCCCGACCTGACGCTGGCCACCGAGGACCACAACGTGCCGACGGTCGACATCGACAAGCCGATCGCCGATCCGGTGTCGCGCACCCAGGTCGAGACGTTGCGGCGCAACTGCGCGGAATTCGGCGTCCGGCTCTATCCGATGGGCGACATCGAACAGGGCATCGTGCACGTCGTCGGTCCGCAATTGGGGCTCACGCAGCCGGGGATGACGATCGTCTGTGGCGATAGTCACACGTCCACGCACGGCGCATTTGGCGCGCTGGCCATGGGGATTGGTACCTCGGAGGTGGAGCACGTGCTGGCCACCCAGACGCTGCCGCTGCGGCCGTTCAAGACGATGGCGGTCAACGTCGACGGGCAGTTGCCCGTGGGCGTCACCGCCAAGGACATCATCCTCGCGCTGATCGCCAAGATCGGCACCGGCGGGGGACAGGGCCACGTCATCGAATACCGGGGCAGCGCCATCGAATCGCTGTCGATGGAAGGCCGGATGACGGTCTGCAACATGAGCATCGAGGCCGGCGCCCGGGCGGGCATGGTGGCGCCGGACGAGACCACGTACGAGTTTTTACGTGGCCGGCCGCACGCCCCGACCGGCGCGCAGTGGGACGCCGCGGTGCACTACTGGCAGCAGTTGCGCACCGACCCCGGCGCCGTCTTCGACACCGAGGTCTACCTCGACGCGGCCTCGCTGAGCCCGTTCGTCACGTGGGGAACCAACCCCGGCCAGGGGGTGCCCCTGGGGGCGGCGGTGCCCGACCCCGAAATGATGTCCGACGACGGCGAGCGGCAGGCCGCCGAGAAAGCCT
This sequence comes from Mycobacterium sp. IEC1808, assembly GCF_002101935.1. Taxonomy (NCBI): domain Bacteria; kingdom Bacillati; phylum Actinomycetota; class Actinomycetes; order Mycobacteriales; family Mycobacteriaceae; genus Mycobacterium; species Mycobacterium sp. IEC1808. The sequence goes on from NZ_LQPV01000007.1 coordinate 33,994, forward strand.
TGGCGTACATGGACCTTCGACCGGGCACGCCGATGCGCGAGATCCGCGTGGATGCCGTGTTCGTCGGCTCTTGTACCAACGGTCGTATCGAAGACCTGCGTGCGGTGGCCGACGTGTTGCGCGGGCGCAAGGTCGCCCCGGGGGTGCGGATGCTCGTCGTGCCGGGCTCGATGCGGGTGCGCGCGCAGGCGGAAGCCGAAGGGCTGGGCGAGGTTTTCACCGCCGCGGGCGCCGAGTGGCGCCAGGCGGGATGCTCGATGTGCCTGGGCATGAACCCCGATCAGCTGTCGCCGGGCGAGCGGTGTGCCGCCACGTCCAACCGCAACTTCGAAGGGCGGCAGGGCAAAGGGGGCCGCACCCACCTGGTATCGCCGGCCGTCGCCGCGGCCACGGCGGTGCGGGGCACGCTGTCTTCGCCGGCCGACTTGAACTCCAACTGATTTGAATCGAGGACGAAATGGAAGCCTTTCGCACCCACACCGGCATCGGAGTGCCGCTGCGGCGGTCGAATGTCGACACCGACCAGATCATTCCGGCGGTGTTCTTGAAGCGGGTAACCCGAACCGGTTTCGAGGACGGGTTGTTCGCCACATGGCGCTCGGATCCCTCATTCGTGCTCAATCTCAGCCCCTTTGACCGCGGCTCGGTTCTGGTGGCCGGACCCGATTTCGGCACCGGGTCGTCGCGCGAGCATGCGGTGTGGGCGCTCATGGACTACGGGTTCCGGGTGGTCATCTCGTCTCGGTTTGGTGACATTTTCCGGGGCAACGCCGGCAAGGCGGGCCTGTTGGCGGCGGAAGTTTCTCAGGACGGCGTGGAACTGCTTTGGAAGCTCATCGAGGGCAGCCCGGGCTTGGAAATCACTGCCAATCTTCAAGATCGAAATATCACCGCCGGAACGACGGTGCTGCCGTTCAAGATTGACGATCACACCGCGTGGCGATTGCTCGAGGGCCTCGACGATATAGGCCTTACGCTGCGGAAACTCGATCAAATCGAGGCGTTCGAGTCGGCGCGCCCGGAGTGGAAACCGCGCACTCTGCCCGCCTCCTGAAGGGTCGATCGGGACGGCGATTTCACCTCCGACCGATTAGGTAGCCCGTCTTAATTTGGGGCCGCGCCACCGGTCAAGGGCGGCAACCGGATTGCGAAAAATTCGTTCGTTCCGTCCTGAAATTGCGCGTGGCTCTTGGAAATTTGCTAGGTGAGGGTTTACCGTGTTCGCAGTCGGTTCCCAAAAATGGGACCACTGGCTTCGGAGGGTTTGGATGAACAAAGCAGAGCTCATAGATGTGCTCACACAGAAATTGGGCTCGGACCGTCGGCAGGCGACCGCCGCCGTCGAGAATGTTGTCGACACCATTGTGCGCGCGGTGCACAAGGGCGACAGCGTGACCATTACCGGGTTCGGTGTCTTCGAACAGCGGAAGCGCGCGGCGCGGGTGGCCCGCAATCCGCGCACGGGCGAGACGGTAAAGGTGAAGCCGACGTCGGTCCCGGCGTTCCGGCCCGGTGCTCAATTCAAAGCGGTTGTGTCTGGCGCACAGCGCCTCCCGGCGGAAGGACCTGCAGTGAAACGTGGTGTTGTAGCGGCCGGCGCAGCCAAGAAGGCGGCGAAGAAGGCTCCGGCGAAGAAGGCGGCGAGCAAGGCTCCGGCCAAGAAGGCCGCGGCCAAGAAGGCTCCCGCCAAGAAGGCCGCCGTGAAGAAGGCCCCGGCCAAGAAGGCCGCTACCAAGGCTCCGGCCAAGAAGGCCGCAGTGAAGAAGGCTCCCGCCAAGAAGGCCGCAGTGAAGAAGGCTCCGGCCAAGAAGGCCGCAGTGAAGCGGGCTCCGGCCAAGAAGGCGGCGAGCAAGGCTCCGGCCAGGAAGGCTCCTGCCAAGAAGGCCGCCGCTCGGCGCGGTCGCCGGTAGGAAGTTCCAGACGCGGATACCCTTCGGGGTGGCGGCAAATGCCCCACCCGGAGGGTATTTGCGTGTCAGGCCCGCACGTTGGCGGCCAGCGCGCCCCCGATGTGGTCGGCCGCCACCAGGCGGCCGCCTGACAGGGACAGCACCCACGTGCTGCCCTTGTGGTTGCGCGATTTATCGGCACGCACTCCGTCGCGTTCGCACCACCAGGCGATGAGGTCCGGAATCACCTTGCCCTGCGTGCAAATGACGGGGGTGTCGGCCTCCTCCGCGATGCGCAGCATCCGGTGGCGCGCGCGCTTCGGGCTCTTCGCGTACGACTCCTCGGTAAGGGCGGGCTCGTTGTGGACCGTCACACCGAGTTCCTCGGCGAGTGGTTCGACCGTCTGGTGACAGCGCAGCCGGTCCGCCGCGTACACGTCGGTGGCGCCGAAGGCCAGCAGCTGGGGAACCAGTGCCTCGGCCTGCGCGCGTCCCCGCTTGTCGAGCGGGCGTTTGGTGTCGTCGCCTTTGAAGCGTGATTTCCTGCCGGCGGTGCCATGCCGGACCACGAGCACGGTGCGCGTGTCTTCGGGCTGTTTCGCGAAGTGGCGCAACATCTTTCGATCGTGCGGGTAGGTGAGTTTGTCCTTCGCCTCGGCGACCGGCAGCCACACCAACTCATCGACCTCGCGTCCCGGCGTGAACTCGCCGCCGGTGTCGCGCGCCGCCCAGTAATAGACCTTCTTGACGCCCTGCTCGATCGGATAGCTCACCATGTCGAGCCGCCGTCCGAGGATGGCGCGGTGGCCCGTCTCCTCGAACACCTCGCGGACCGCCGCCACCGGGGCCGTCTCGCCGGGGTCCACCTTGCCCTTCGGCAGCGACCAGTCGTCGTAGCGCGGACGGTGGATCAGGGCCACCTCGAGGCTCGGGTCCGCCGGGTCGTCGCCGGCCCTGCGCCACAGCACCGCGCCCGCCGCGTACACGATCTTGCTTCCCGACCGTCGACCCGCCGATGAGGTCTGGTTCGACACCTAAACTCCTGCAGGTCAATTCGCTCGCGGTCGTGGATGCGACCTGGAAGCTATCACACGGCGTCAGGGGCTGCGGTGCCGCTCCATCAGCGATTCCTGATGGTCGCGCACGGTGTGACCCTCCTGGGGTGACGCGGTCCACTGCCCGTCGGGACCCAGTTCCCAGCACCGGGTCGAGGGATCCAGGGCGGATTCGAACAAGTCGTCCAGATAGGCCGTGAGTCGCGGATCCTTGACCTGAACCAGCGCCTCGACGCGCCGGTCGAGGTTGCGGTGCATCATGTCGGCGCTGCCGATCCAGAACTCGTTGAGTCGGTTGAAATGCATGATCCGCGAGTGCTCCAGGAAGCGGCCCAGGATCGAACGGACCGAGATGTTCTCCGAAAAGCCTTCTGCTCCGGGGCGCAGCGCGCAGATGCCGCGCACCACCACCTCGACCCGCACACCCGCCCGCGACGCGCGGTACAACGCGTCGATCACCTGCTCGTCGACCAGAGCGTTCATCTTCATCCGGATCCGGCCGCCGCCGTGTTCGCGGTGGGCGGCGATCTCGCGCTCGACGCGTTCGATGATGCCCGTGCGGATGCTGTGCGGGGCGACCAGAAGATTGCGGTAGGAAACCTTGCGCGAGTAGCCGGTTAGCGAATTGAACAAATCGGTCAGATCGGCCCCGATTTCGGGGGAAGCTGTGAGCAGACCGACGTCCTCGTACAGCCGCGCCGTCTTCCCGTTGTAGTTGCCGGTCCCGATGTGGCAGTAGCGACGGATCGCCGAGCCTTCGCGGCGCACCACCAGACAGGTCTTGCAGTGCGTCTTCAGTCCGACGTAGCCGTAGACCACGTGCACGCCCGCCTGCTCAAGTGTGCGCGCCCAGCGGATGTTGGCCTGTTCGTCGAAGCGCGCCTTGATCTCCACCATTGCCACCACTTGCTTTCCGGCCTCGGCCGCGGCGATCAGCGCCCGAACGATCGGCGAATCACCGGAGGTGCGGTACAACGTCTGCTTGATCGCCAGCACGTTGGGGTCGGCGGCGGACTGCTCGATGAATCGCTGCACGCTGGTGGAGAACGAGTCATACGGATGATGAAGCAACACATCACCTTCGCGCAGCGTCGCGAAGATGCTCCGCGGTGTTTCGCGGTCGGCGAAGGCGGGGTGGGTGTCGGGCACGAATGTCGGATCCTTGAGCGCCGGCCGCTCGATGCCGTAGATCTGCCACAACGACGAAAGGTCGAGCAGGCCGGGCACTTCGATGACGTCACCGGGGTGCACGTCGAGTTCGCGCAGCAGCAGTTCGAGCATGCTTTCGGTCATGTCGTCGGCGATCTCGAGCCGCACCGGCGAACCGAATCGCCTGCGCGCCAGCTCCCGCTCCAGTGCCTGCAGCAGGTCCTCGTCGCGGTCCTCTTCAACCTCGTAGTCCGCGTTGCGGGTGATGCGGAACGCGTGATGCTCAACGATCTCCATACCCGGGAACAGCTCGGGCAGAAAGGCTGCGATCAGTTCTTCCATCGGGAGATAGCGGACGATCTCCGGTCCCTCACCGTCGGCGCCGCGGATGTCGAGCTCGACGAAGCGATCGACGTTGTTCGGCACCTTGACCCGGGCGAAGTGCTGGCCGCCATCCTCGGGCTGGCGCACCATGACCGCGAGGTTCAAGCTCAAGCCGCTGACGAATGGGAATGGGTGAGCGGGGTCGACGGCCAGCGGCGTCAAGACGGGAAAGACTTGTTCGCTGAAATAGGTCGACAATTCGTCGCGCTCCGGCTGATCCAGATCGGCCCACGTGACGATGTGGATGCCTTCCTCGGCGAGCGCCGGTCGTACCGAATCGAGGAACACCCGCGCGTGCCTCGTGGCGATTCGCTGGGTCTGTTCGCCGATGACGGCCAGTTGCTCACGCGGTGTCAGCCCGTCGGCCGACCGGACGGACAGGCCCATCTCGTCGCGGCGCTTGAGGCCGGCGACCCGCACCATGTAGAACTCGTCGAGATTGGACGCGAAGATCGCCAGGAACTTCGCGCGCTCCAGCAGCGGCAGCGAGTTGTCGTCGGCCAGCGCGAGCACGCGCGCGTTGAAGTCCAGCCAGCTCAGTTCGCGGTTGAGGTAGCGGTCCTCCGGCAGCTCGTCGGAGATCGCGGCGGGGGTCGCGGCCGGCGGTGCGGCCACGTCGGCCTCGCCGGAATGCCATGTGGTCTCGTCGGGCCGTGCCTCGGCTTCGGTTTCGGTCACCATGCGATCATTGCTCATCACCCGCTGGTGCTGCTAGCGCTCGGCGGACATCCATTCGCAGTTGGCGCGCCGTTCATCGCTCGTACAGATTTGCTGTGGCGGGTTTTCGTTACTGCTGCGCTCGCGCTATTTGATGGCGCGGGCGGTCGCCGCGCCGACTCCGAGACGGCGCGCGGCCGCCAGGTCGGCGGGGGTATCGACGTCGCAGCGCAGGCCGGGCCACGCGCCCGTCAGCTCGATCGCGCCCGAACGCCGGTGCCGCGCGCACGAATCCGGGCCGAACTGCGGATCCAGCGCGGCGCCGAACGCGCAGAGCGCGGCGGTCCCAGTGGCCAGCCGGTCGGCGACGAAGCTGCGCCGATGCGGGCGCGCGGCGGCGATCGCCTCGGCCAGCTCCTGGGTCTGCAGCGCCGGCAGATCACCTTGCAGCACAACGACATTGGTGAAGGCCCCGGCCACCGCTCGTTCGGCGGCGACGATCGCGCTATTCAGCGGGTCGCGGTCGCCCTCGGGCGTCGGGTCGGCCAGCACGGCGGCCCCGAGCTCGGCCGCCGCAGCCGCCGCGGCGTCGTCGGGCGTGACGACGGTGATCGAGCCCAACGCCTCGACGCCCGACGCGGCGGTCAGGGTGTCGACCAGCATGGCCAGCACCACCTTCTCCCGCCGCGGCGCCGAGAACACCGGGGCCAGGCGGGTCTTGGCGGCGGCCAGCCGCTTGACGGCGATGATCAACGCGACGTCACCCGCGCCGTCGTCCGCCCCCTCGGCCCGTGTGCCGCTCATCCCGCCATCCTGCCAGCGCGACCGCGCCGACCCGGCGTCGCGGTAGCGTGATCCGCGTTGAGGACGTAACCGGCTTGGACGGGGGTGACTGATGGCCGGCACAGACGGCGCCGTTGCGGTGATGGGCGCCGGTGCGTGGGGCACGGCGCTGGCCAAGGTGCTCGCGGACGCGGGCGGACCGGAAGCACAAGTTGTGCTGTGGGCGCGGCGCTCCGACGTCGCCGACGAGATCAACGGCACCCGATATAACCCCGCCTATCTGCCCGGCACGCTGTTGCCGCCCGGCATCCGCGCCACCACCGACGCGAGCGAGGCCCTGGCCGGCGCGACGACGGTGCTGCTCGGGGTGCCGGCGCAGACGATGCGCGGCAACCTCGAGCGGTGGGCGCCGCTGGTGGCCGACGGCGCGACCCTGGTCAGCCTGGCCAAGGGCATCGAGCTGGGCACCCTCATGCGGATGAGTCAGGTGATCGTTTCGGTGACCGGCGTGGATGCCGCACAGGTCGCGGTCATCTCAGGGCCGAACCTGGCCAGTGAGATCGCCCAGTGCCAGCCCACCGCGACGGTCGTCGCATGCAGCGACTCCGGGCGCGCGGTCGCCGTGCAGCGCATGCTCAACAGCGGCTACTTCCGTCCTTATACCAACAGCGACGTGGTCGGCACCGAGATCGGCGGGGCGTGCAAGAACGTCATCGCGCTCGCCTGCGGGATGGCGGCCGGTGTCGGGCTCGGCGAAAACACCGCCGCGGCGATCATCACCCGCGGCCTGGCGGAGATCATGCGGTTGGGGATCGCGCTGGGCGCCAAGGGGGCGACGCTGGCCGGGCTGGCCGGCGTCGGAGACCTGGTGGCCACCTGCACCTCGCCGCACTCGCGCAACCGGTCGTTCGGCGAATGCCTGGGCCGCGGCGGAACACTGGAGTCGGCCACACACGCGGGGGAGGGGCACGTCGTCGAGGGCGTGACGTCCTGCGAGGCCGTGCTGGCGCTGGCGTCCAGCTACGACGTGGAGATGCCGCTCACCGACGCCGTGCACCGGGTGTGTCACAAGGGTTTGTCGGTGGAGGAGGCGATGGCGCTGCTGCTGGGCCGCAGCACCAAGCCCGAATGAGACGCCCCGGCGGGCGAAAGCCCAGGTGGCGGTGCGGTGCCCGGCCCCCGCGCGTAGGTACCGGTAGCCTCTCCAGGTTGTGAATGCCAGCGAGCGCGTGCGCGTGGCCGTCGTGTTCGGCGGGCGCAGCAACGAGCACGCCATCTCGTGCGTGTCGGCGGGCAGCATTCTGCGCAACCTCGACCCGCAGCGCTTCGAGGTGGTCGCGATCGGCATCACCCCGCAGGGTTCGTGGGTGCTCACCGACGGCGACCCGGATGCGTTGGCGATCACCGATCGGCGGTTGCCCGAGGTGACCGCCGATTCGGGCACCGAGTTGGCCCTGTCTGCAGATCCTGGGCGCGCAGGTGAGCTGGCGTCGCTGTCGCCGGGCGCCGGCGAGGTTTTGACGGCGGTCGACGTGGTGTTTCCGGTGCTGCACGGCCCGTACGGCGAGGACGGCACGATCCAGGGGCTGCTCGAACTCGCCGGGGTGCCCTACGTCGGCGCCGGGGTGCTGGCCAGCGCCGCGGGCATGGACAAGGAGTTCATGAAGAAGCTCCTTGTCGCCGAGGGACTTCCGGTCGGCCCGCACGCGGTGCTGCGTGCGCCGCGGGCGGCGCTGAACCTCGACGAGCGCGAGCGTTTGGGCCTGCCGGTGTTCGTCAAGCCCGCGCGCGGCGGCTCCTCGATCGGTGTCGGCCGGGTCGCGAGTTGGGACGAGTTGCCCGCCGCGGTCGCGAACGCCCGCCGGCACGATCCGAAGGTGATCGTCGAGGCGGCGATCAACGGTCGCGAGCTGGAGTGCGGCGTCCTCGAAATGCCCGATGGCACAGTGCAAGCCAGCACGGTGGGCGAGATCCGGGTGGCCGGGGTGCGGGGCCGCGAGGACTCGTTTTACGACTTCGCGACGAAATACCTCGAGGACGCAGCCGAATTGGACGTGCCCGCGAAGGTCGAGGACGAAATCGCCGACGCGGTGCGCCAATTGGCGATCCGCGCGTTCAACGCCATCGACTGCCAGGGCCTGGCCCGGGTCGACTTCTTTCTCACCGAAAACGGGCCGATCATCAACGAAATCAACACGATGCCGGGTTTCACGACCACCTCGATGTACCCGCGGATGTGGGCGGCCAGCGGGGTCGACTATCCCGCCCTGCTCGCGATCATGGTGGAGACGGCGTTGGCGCGGGGCGTTGGTCTGCGCTGACTAGTGGCGATCGCAAGCGCGGCATAGCCGGGCGCGGCGGGTCGCCGCCATTGGGCTAGCGCGCGGGTGCCGGGTCGATCGGCACGGCGGCCATGGTGTGGTCGATCGCTTCGGAGAGCTGCTGGATGGGCGTCGGTCCCGATCCCGCGGGCAGCGTGAGCGCCACGTACACCGGCCGGTCGACCGTGTACCAGGTGGCGCGCCCGGCCTCACCCGCGGATTGCTGGCCGGCGGCCACCTCAAACCACTGCACCCGATCGACGACCTGGATCGGCGACCCCACCACGAACTCGGCGGGGCGATCGAGCCCGCAGCGCAACACCACCGGCTGGCTGTCGGGTGAGGTCCGCCAGGCCGCCGCGCCGTCGGGCGCCGGCTGCGACAGCTGCGCGCGTTGATAGTCCCCGAGCCGCTGCGGCAGCGCACCCGCCAGCGCCCGGCACGCGGCGCTGTTCGCCTGGGGCGCGGGGAAGGCCGCGACGGTCACCGGTTGGGGCGGCGCCTGGCGGGTGGCCGCGATGGCCAGGATCACGCCGATCGCCACGACGGCCAGCGCCACCGCCGCGATCATCACGGCGCGCGGTGGTCCGGTATCGGTAACTGGGCCGCTTGCGGGGTCGGTCGTCACCGCCCGCGCACCTCCTTGCTTCTCTTACACTGGCGCGGTCCGCTCGCGCGGGCAGGGATCTAACTTACCGCAGGTCGGGCGGCGTACGGTGGCGCGGGACGGGCGAGGAGGTGGCGTGCGCGACGACACATCGGGGGAGTTCCCCACGCTGGCGCGGCTCGGAGAATTCGCGGTCATCGATCGGCTGGTGCGCGGCCGCCGGCAACCCGACGCGGTGCTGCTCGGGCCGGGCGATGACGCGGCGCTGGTGACGGCGGGCGACGGTCGCACCCTGGTTTCGACCGATGTCCTGGTGCAGGACCGGCACTTTCGGCTGGACTGGTCGACACCCCGCGACGTCGGCCGCAAAGCGATCGCCCAGAACGCCGCCGACATCGAGGCGATGGGCGGGCGGGCCACGGCCTTCGTCGTCGGCTTCGCGGCACCCGGCGACACGCCGGCCGCGCAGGTCGACGCGCTGGTCGACGGGATGTGGGACGAGGCGGGCCGGATCGGCGCCGGCATCGCCGGCGGCGACCTGGTCAGTGCCCCGCAGTGGGTGCTGTCGGTGACCGTGCTGGGCGACCTCGAGGGCCGCGCTCCCGTGTTGCGGTCCGGCGCGAGGCCCGGCTCGGTGGTCGCCGTCGCCGGTGAGCTGGGCCGCTCCGCGGCGGGGTATTCGTTGTGGGAGAAGGGCATTGAGGGTTTCGAGGAGCTGCGGCGCGGCCACCTGGTGCCGGAGCCGCCCTATGGGCAGGGCGCCGTGGCCGCGGCCGCGGGCGCGCAGGCGATGATCGACGTCTCCGACGGCCTGATCGCCGACCTGCGCCACGTCGCGGAGGCCTCCGGGGTGGGGATCGATTTGTCCACCGCGCCGCTGGCCGCGGGCCGCGACGCGCTGGCCGCCGCCGGGCACGTGGTCGGCGAGGACCCCCTGGCGTGGGTGCTCGGTGGCGGTGAGGACCACGCCCTGGCCGCGTGTTTCGCCGGACCGGCGCCGACGGGGTGGCGTGTCATCGGTCGCGTGCTCGACGGGCCGGCCCGGGTGCTCGTCGACGGCGCGGAGTGGAGCGGTTACGCGGGCTGGCAGTCGTATTAGGGTGACGCGGTGACCGTCTACGCGATCGCCCAGCTGAAGTTCACCGACCGGGCGGCCTACGACCGGTACCAGGCGAGGTTGATGGAGGTCTTCCGTCGGCACCCGGGAGCGCTGCTCGCCGCCGACGAGTCGCCGAAGGTCGCCGAGGGCCAGTGGGACCGCGAGAAGCTGGTGTTGATGCGTTTTCCCGACGAGGCAGCCTTTTACGCATTCGTGCAATCGCCCGAATACGAGGAGATCGCGAAGGACCGGCGGGCGGGGGCCGACACGGTGGTGCTGCTCGTGCAAGGGCTGCAATGACCGCGCGCCCGTTGAGCGAGCTCGTCGAGCCGGGCTGGGCCACCGCGCTCAAGCCCGTCAGCGACCAGGTCGCCCAGATGGGGCAGTTCCTGCGGGACGAGATCGCCGCGGGTCGCCGGTACCTGCCGGCGGGACCAAACGTGTTGCGCGCCTTCACCTATCCGTTCGACGGCGTCAGGGTGCTGATCGTCGGGCAGGATCCCTACCCGACGCCCGGGCATGCCGTGGGCCTGAGCTTCTCGGTGGCGCCCGACGTGCGGCCGCTGCCCCGTAGCCTGGCCAACATCTTCGACGAGTACGCCGCCGACCTGGGCCACCCCCAGCCGGCGTGCGGCGACCTGACGCCCTGGGCCGAGCGCGGCGTGATGCTGCTGAACAGGGTGCTCACGGTGCGGCCCAACAACCCGGCGTCGCACCGGGGCAAGGGCTGGGAGGCGGTGACCGAGTGCGCGATTCGCGCGCTGGCCGGGCGGTCGCTGCCGCTGGTGGCCATCCTGTGGGGTCGCGACGCGTCAACGCTGAAACCCATTCTGGCCGAGGGCAATTGCGTGGCGATCGAGTCGCCGCATCCCTCGCCGCTGTCGGCGTCCCGCGGCTTTTTCGGCTCGCGTCCGTTCAGCCGCGCCAACGAGCTGCTGACTTCAATGGGCGCCGACCCTATCGATTGGAGGCTGCCGTGACCGAGATGATCGCCCTGCGCGCGCACCGCCGGGGCGGCCCGGAGGTGCTGGTCGTCGAGCGCGCGCCCGTCCCGGTACCTGTCGCCGGTGAGGTCTTGGTGGCTGTGCACGCCGCGGCCATCACGTTCGACGAGCTGACCTGGGACGAGACGTGGACTACCGACGGCGTCAGCCGGGTCCCGGTCATCCCGTCGCATGAAGTGTCTGGTGTGGTGTCCGAAATCTCCTCGGGCGTAACAGATTTCAAGCCCGGCGACGAAGTGTACGGATTGGTCGGATTCGATCGCGACGGCGCGGCGGCCGAATACGTCGCGGTGCCGGCCGCCGGCCTGGCCGCCAAGCCTTCGACGGTGTCGCACGTTGCCGCCGCCGCGCTGCCGATGGGCGGGTTGACCGCCCTGCAGGCGCTGGTTGACCAGGCCGCGGTGCAGCCCGGGGAGGAGGTCCTGGTGCTCGGCGGGGCGGGCGGGGTCGGGCTGCTGACGGTCCAACTGGCCGCGATCCTCGGGGCGCGCGTCACCGCGACCGTGCGCAGCGATGCCGGCGAGCTCCTGCGTGGTTTGGGAGCCGCACGCGTAATCGACGTTCGCTCAGAAGCTTTCGACGAAGGCGCCGCCGCCTACGACGTCGTCATTGACACCGTCGGCGGCGAGACCCTGGACCGGTCGTTCGGCGTGGTACGTCGCGGTGGACGGTTGGTCACCCTCTCGGCGCCGCCGTCGGCCGGCAAGGCCGATGAATACGGCATCACCGCAACGTTTTTCATCGTCACGCCCAATGGGGATCAGCTTGCCGAACTTGCCGCGCTCGTCGACGGTGGACGGCTGCACGTCGAAATCGCCGGGACGTTTCCCCTGGAGCAGGGGCGGGAGGCGTTCGAAAGCGGCCGTCAGCCGGGCCGGCGCGCGGGCAAGACCGTCATCGTCGTTCGCGGCTAGCTTCGTCGAGATCGACGGTGGCGCGGAAAAGGTCGAGTGACTTCCACGCCAGCGGCGGTCTCGCTGCGGGGAACCGTAACTAGCCGCGGACGACCTTGCCGGCCTTGATGCAGGACGTGCAGACGTTCAGCCGCTTCTTGTTGCCACCCGGGCGGGTGACGACGTGCACGGTCTGGACGTTGGGGTCCCACCGGCGGCTGGTGCGGCGGTGGGAGTGCGACACCGACTTGCCGAAGCCGGGGCCTTTCCCGCAGATATCGCACACAGCGGCCATCGTTCAAGCTCCTCAAATGATCGGGGTCCGGCTCGGCGGTCTGGCTAGGGCCGGGACAGCCCGGAATGACTCGGGCCAGCCCAGGATACCGACTGACATGGGCAACCACCAAAACGATCAACACCCGGCCGGCGACGTGGCCCCGTCATTGTCGCCCGCTCTGGCTAGGCTCGATGGGTCGGCGCGTTCAGGCAGAGGGCGCGCCGCCGTGGCCGGCCGCTGGGAGGCTCCGAGGGAGGTGGGTCGCTTGGGCACGTCAGAGGCGCTGCTGGACGCCCCTGCCCTGCGGAACTGGGCCCACACCGCCGTCAGCGACCTGATCACCCACATCGACGAGATCAACCGGCTCAACGTCTTCCCGGTCGCCGACTCCGACACGGGTGCGAACATGCTGTTCACCATGCGTTCCGCGCTGGCGGAGGCTTCGGCAGGAGCGGGCGCGGACGGCGGGGACGGGTGCGTGGCGCGGGTGGCCGCGGCCCTGTCGGCCGGTGCATTGAACGGCGCGCGCGGCAATTCCGGGGTGATACTGTCGCAAATCCTGCGCGGCATCGCCGATGTCACCGCGGCCGCGGCGGCCGACGCCGGCGGCGAGCTGCCCCACATGGATGCCGCCATGCTCGGGGCCGCGTTGCGGCGCGGCGTGGAGCTGGTCATCGCGTCGATGGGCGGCGCCGAAGTCCCGGGAACCATCGTCTCGGTGTTGCGGGCCGCCGCCGAGGCCGTCGAGGGTTGCGCCGACGAGGGCCTGTCCGCCGCGATCACCGCCGCGGGCGATGCGGCGGTGATCGCGCTGGAAAAGACCCCCGAGCAGCTCGACGTCCTCGCTCACGCCGGTGCCGTCGACGCCGGCGGGCGTGGCCTGCTCGTGCTGCTGGACGCGCTGCGCTGCGCGGTCAGCGGTCAGGCGCCCCGCCGCGCGGTGTACGCGCCGTCGCCGCGGGCGCACCGACCCGAAGCGGCCGCCGAACAACCGGCGCCGCAGTTCGAGGTGATGTACCGGCTGGACGGCTGCGATTCGGCCGCCGGGGACGCGCTGCGCAATCGGCTCGAGAGCCTCGGGGATTCCGTGGCCATCGCCGCGGCGGCCGCGCAGGAATCCACCGACAGCTACTCCGTGCACGTGCACACCGATGACGCCGGCGCCGCCGTCGAGGCGGGCCTGGCGGCCGGGCGGCTCAGCCGCATCGTCATCTCGGCGCTGACCTCCGGTGCCACCGGGATGCCCGCCGGCGGCTGGACGCGCGAACGCGCGGTGCTGGCGGTCGTGGACGGCGACGGCGCCGCCGAGCTGTTCTCCGGCGAGGGCGCCAGCGTGCTGCGGCCCGATTCGGACATCGGCGACATCAGCGCCCACCAGCTGGTGCGGGCCGTCGTCGACACGGGCGCCGCCCAGGTGATGGTGCTGCCCAACGGGTATGTGGCCGCCGAGGAGTTGGTGGCCGGCTGCACGGCGGCCATCGGGTGGGGGATCGACGTGGTGCCGATACCGACGGGCTCGATGGTGCAGGGACTGGCCGCACTGGCCGTGCACGATGCGGACCGGCAGGCGGTCGACGACGGCTTCACCATGGCCCGCGCCGCCGGCGCGGCCCGGCACGCGTCGGTGCGCGTCGCGACCGAGAGCGCGTTGACCTGGGCCGGTCGCTGTCAGCCGGGCGACGGCCTGGGCATCGCGGGCGACGAGGTGCTCATCGTGGCCCCCGACGTGGCCGGGGCGGCGATCGGCCTGCTCGACCTGCTGCTGGCATCCGGGGGCGACCTGGTGACGGTGCTGATCGGCTCCGGCATTGACGATCAGGCCGCCGCCGCGGTGGGCGACGTCCTGCAGGACCACGTGCACGACCACCATCCGGGGACCGAGCTGATGACCTACCGTACCGGCCACCGCGGCGACGTCCTGCTGATCGGGGTCGAGTAGCCGTGGCGTCGCTTTCCGACCGGCTGACCTTCGTCGTGGGCGGCAAGGTGGTCAAACTGCTCGACGAGATATTCGGCATCCGGACCGTTGACGACCTGCTGCGCCACTACCCGCGTGGCTACTCCGAAGGCGCGAGCCTATGGGGCTTCGGCGACGAGCGGCCCGAGGAGGGCGAGCACATCACCATCGTCGACGTCATCACGGATGCCTTCACGAAGTCGATGAACAAGGACCCGAAGAAGAAGTACTGCCGCATCACCGTTGGCAGCGGCCGCAACAAGGTGACGGCGACGTTTTTCAACGCCGGCTGGATCAGCAAGGAGCTGACCAAGCACACCAAGGTGATGTTGTCCGGGGAAGTCGGTTACTACAAGGGCACGATGCAGTTCACGCACCCCGCCTTCCTCATCCTCGATTCGCCGGACGGCAAGGCGCACGGCACCAAGTCGCTGGCGAAAATCGCAGGCGCGTCACGAGCCAGCACCGCCGAAGAGGTCGTGGATGCGTACGAACGTCGCTTCTTCGCGATCTATCCCGCCAGCGCGAAATTGCAGAGCTGGGACATCTTCGCGACCGTCCGCCAGGTGCTCGACGTCCTGGACCCGGTGCCCGACCCGCTTCCCGACGATTTGCGTAGCCAGCTGGGCCTGATCTCCGAGGACGAGGCACTGCGCGCGATTCACCTCTCGGAGGACGAGCGCGAACGACAAAGGGCGCGTGAGCGATTGACCTTCGACGAGGCCGTCGGCCTGCAGTGGGCGCTGGTCGGCCGCCGGCACGGCGAGCTGTCGCAATCCGGCCCGCCTGCACCGCGACGCGACGACGGCCTGGCGGCGGAGTTGTTGCGGCGGTTGCCCTTCGAGCTGACGGCGGGGCAGCGCGAGGTGCTCGCCGTGCTGTCCGACGGGCTGGCCGCGACCCGTCCGATGAACCGCCTGCTGCAGGGCGAGGTCGGCTCGGGCAAGACGATCGTGTCGGTGCTGGCGATGCTGCAGATGGTCGACGCGGGCTACCAGTGTGCGCTGCTGGCGCCCACGGAAGTCCTTGCCGCGCAACACCTCCGGTCGATCCGCGATGTCCTCGGCGAGTTGGCGATGGCGGGCCAGCTGGGCGGGGCGGACAACGCGACGCGGGTGGCGCTGCTGACCGGCTCGATGACCGCGGCGCAGAAGAAGCAGGTCCGCGATGAGGTCGCGAGCGGCCAGGTTGGCATCGTCATCGGCACCCACGCGCTGCTGCAGGACGCGGTGAACTTTCACAACCTGGGCATGGTGGTGGTCGACGAGCAGCACCGGTTCGGTGTCGAGCAGCGGGATCAGTTGCGCGCGAAGGCTCCCGCGGGGATCACCCCGCACCTGCTGGTGATGACCGCGACGCCGATACCGCGAACCGTCGCGCTCACCGTGTACGGCGACCTGGAGACCTCGACGCTGCGCGAGCTCCCGCGCGGGCGCCGGCCGATCGCCACCAACGTCATCTTCATCGGCGACAAGCCCACCTGGCTCGAGCGTGCCTGGCATCGCATCATCGAGGAGGTCTCCGCGGGCCGCCAGGTCTATGTGGTGGCGCCGCGAATCGACGAGACCGACGACAGCGGAAAGGAGAACGAAAAGGAAAAGGAAAACGAGGAGGGCCGCCGTCCGTCGGCGACCGCGGTGGGACTGTTCGACCGATTGCGCTCAGGGGAGTTGGCGGACCTGCGGCTGGCCCTGATGCACGGGCGGTTGTCGGCCGACGAGAAGGACGCCGCGATGGCCGCCTTCCGGGCGGGTGACGTCGATGTCCTGGTGTGCACCACCGTCATTGAGGTCGGTGTCGACGTCCCCAACGCCACGATCATGCTGGTGATGGACGCCGACCGGTTCGGCATCAGCCAGCTGCATCAGCTGCGCGGCCGCATCGGACGGGGCGAGCATCCGAGCCTGTGCCTGCTGGCCAGCTGGGTCCCGCCGGATTCGCAGGCCGGTCGACGGCTGCGCGCCGTGGCCGAGACCATGGACGGCTTCGCCCTCGCCGACCTGGACCTCAAGGAACGCCGCGAGGGAGATGTGCTGGGCCGCAACCAATCCGGCAGGGCCGTGACGTTGCGGCTGCTGTCGCTGGCCGATCACGGAACGTACATCGAGGCCGCCCGCGACTACTGCGTGCGGACCTACGAGCGGGATCCCACCAACCCCGAATTGGCCTTGCTGGCGGCGCGTTTCACCGACACCGACCGGATCGATTATTTGGACAAAGCGTGAACCGGAAGCTGCTGCTGTGGTTGGCGGCGGCCGCGGTGCTCGCGGTGCTGGTCGCCTACCAGACGCTGGGAACGCTCTCGGCCAAAAACGCGGAGGTCGCCGCCCGCGCCGACGTCCCCACGGTGCAACCCGGCACCGATGTGCTCGCGGGCGTCGCGGTGCTGCCGGAGCGGGCCCACCGCTATGACTACCGCCGCGCGGCGTTCGGCGACGCCTGGGACGACAACAACGACGCCCCGCTCGGGCACAACGGGTGTGACACCCGCGACGACATCCTGGACCGCGACCTCGTCGACAAGACCTACGTCTCGATCAAGCGGTGCCCGAACGCGGTGGCGACCGGAACCCTGCACGACCCGTACACCAACACCACCGTGATATTTCAGCGCGGCGCCAAGGTCGGCGAGGCGGTGCAGATCGACCACATCGTCCCGCTGGCCTACGCCTGGGACATGGGGGCCTACGGCTGGCCGCTCCCCGAGCGGCTGCGCTTCGCGAACGATCCGGCCAACCTGCTGGCCGTCGAGGGCCAGGCCAACCAGGACAAGGGCGATTCGCCGCCGGCCCAGTGGATGCCGCCGAACACCGCGTTCGCGTGTCAGTACGCGATGCAGTTCATCGCGGTGCTGCGCGGTTACCAGTTGCCGGTCGACCAGCCGTCGGCAGGGGTGCTGCGGCAGGCCGCGGCCACCTGCCCGGCGGGGTAGCCCGGCCGTTTACGAGCCGTCGTAGGTGTCGGGATCCGGGCGCAACCGGGTGCCGTCGTTGAGGCCGTTGATCATGTCCAAGTGCTCGCCGGCCAATTCGAAATCGAAGATGTCCAAATTGCTGGCGATGCGCTCGGGGTTGCTCGAGCGGAAGATCACCGAATTGCCGAGTTGCACGTTCCACCGGAGCAACACCTGAGCCGGCGTCTTGCCGTACTCGGCGGCCACCGAGGTCACCGTGGGGTTGTCGATCAGCTTGCCCAGCGCGAGCGGCGTGTAGGACTGGGTGACGACGTTGTGCTGCGCGTTGGCCTTGCGCATCCCGTCCTGGTTGAGCAGCGGATGCAACTCGATCTGGTTGACCGCCGGGGTGACGAAGGTCAGGTCGATCACCGTCGAGAGGTGGTCCTCGGTGAAGTTGGAGACGCCGATCGAGCGGGCGTGGCCTTCCCCGCGGGACTGGATCATGCCGCCGAAGGCGTCGACGTATTGGCCCAGCGCCGCGGCCGGCCAGTGAATCAGGTAGAGGTCGACGTAGTCCAGGCCGAGACGCTCCAGGCTGGCGCTGCAGGCCTGCGGGGCCTTGCTGAAACCCTGGTCCGGGGTGGCCAGCTTGGTGGTGACGAACAACTCCGCGCGCGGAATCCCGGAGGCCGCGATCGCGCGGCCCACGGCGGCTTCGTTGCCGTAAGCGGCGGCCGTGTCGATGAGCCGGCAGCCGAATTCCAGCGCGGCCGACACCGCGCGCTCGGTCTCGTCCTCCGACAACTCGGCGACGCCGAGGCCGAGCACCGGGATGGTGTTTTCGTCATTGAGAGCTATCGACGGTATGGCGGCGCCCGGCTCCCGAGTCAACGTCATTCACCTACCTGTGAAATTGATGGTCCGTGGATTCGGATCCGCCGCCGAAATCTCTCACAATCCGTTTGGGTTCACCGACTTGGGGATCACGATATTACCCAGCCGCAAAAGCGACGTGAGCGACGCCCGCGCGGGCATGCCCTGTTCCCCGCGCGTCTCGCCGACGCCCGTAGAGTTGGTCGCACGGCGCGCCGGGTATAGACGGGTAGCGGACAACCGTCGTCCGGCGTGGCGAGGGGAGCAGGAGAAAGTCATGGCCAAGAGTCTCGCGGTGGACCTCGACCTCGGAGCCAAACGCGCATCGATGCGATGGACGAGCAGGGTGCAGGGTGCCGTCTCCACGATCGGCGTCAAGGTCATTCCCTGGATCCCGACCCCGGCCAAGCGGGCGCTGTTCGGCGGCCGCTCGGTGATCATCGACGGCAACACACTGGACCCGACGCTGCAGCTGATGCTGTCCGGGTTGCACGCCGTCGGCATTGACGGCCTGGTGGTCGACGACGACGCGGCCGCATCCCGCGCCCAACTGCGCGAGACGACGGCGGCCCTGCCCGGGCCCCAGGTTCACGTCGAGGTGGACGAGATCTCGCTGCCCGGCCCGGCCGGCGAGATCCGCGCGCGGCACTACCGCCCGGCCGACGGGACGGACGCACCCCTGCTCGTCTTCTACCACGGCGGGGGATGGGTGATCGGCGACCTGGACACCTACGACCCGCTGTGCAGGCTGACGTGCCGGGACGCCGGCATCCACGTGTTGTCGGTCGACTACCGGCTGGCTCCCGAGCACCCCGCGCCGGCCGCGGTCGAGGACGCGTACGCGGCCTTCAAATGGGCGCACGAGCACGCCGCCGAACTCGGCGCGGCCCCCGGGCGCGTCGCGGTCGGGGGCGACAGCGCCGGCGGCAACCTGGCCGCCGTCGTCGCCCAGCTGGCGCGAAACGAGGGCGGCCCCGCCCCGGTGCTGCAGTGGCTGATCTACCCGCGGACGGACTTCACGGCGCAAACCCGGTCCATGGGCCTGTTCGCCCGCGGCTTCCTGCTGACCCGCCGCGACATGGACTGGTTCCAGGCGCAGTACCTGCGGGGGTCGGGGATCGACCCGGCGGATCCGCGGCTGTCGCCCCTGCTGGCCGAGTCGCTGTCGGGCTTGGCGCCCGCGCTGATCGCCGTCGGCGGCTTCGACCCGCTGCGCGACGAGGGCGAGGCCTACGCCGCGGCCCTGCGGGCCGCCGGGACCGCGGTCGACCTGCGCTACATGGGCTCGCTGACCCACGGGTTCGTGAACCTTTTCCAGCTGGGCGGCGACAGCGCCGTCGGGACCAGCGAACTGATTTCGGCGTTGCGCGCCCATCTGAGCCGCGCCTGAGTCACCGGGCGTCACGCCGGTACGCTAGAGGCGCCTCTCAAGCGTGCATCACCGTGACAAAGGATCAGCGAACCCGTGGCCGACAAACCCAAACGCCCCCCGCGCTACGACCTGAAGTCCGGCACCGGGAAATCCGGGCGGCTCCTCCAGGTCGCGGGCACCGCGATCGTCGTACTCCTGCTGGTCGGCGTCGTCTACTGGGCCGTCAGCCACAAGAAGAAGCCCGGCGCTACCGGCGAGGGCGACACGGTGCGCGTGACGTCAAGCAAGCTGGTCACCCAGCCGGGGACCAGCAACCCGAAGGCCGTGGTGACGTTCTACGAGGACTTCCTGTGCCCGGCGTGCGGTAATTTCGAGCGCACTTTCGGGCCGACCGTTTCCAGGCTGATCGACGTCGGCGCCATCGCCGCCGACTACTCCATGGTGGCGATCCTCGACAGCCAGCGGAACCAGAATTATTCGTCGCGGGCGGGCGCGGCGGCCATGTGCGTCGCCGACGAATCCATCGACGCGTTCCGCCGTTTCCATGCCGCGCTTTACAGCACCGACATCCAGCCCAATGAGCGCGGCACCAGCTTCCCCGACAACGCGCGGCTCATCGAACTCGCCCGCGAAGCCGGTGCCGCCGGTAAGGTCCCCGACTGCATCAACAGCGGCAAGTACCTTCCCAAGGTCACGGGCGAGGCGGCGGCTGCCAAGATCAACGCCACCCCGACCATCAAGATCAACGGCGCCGATTACGAGCCGTCGACGCCCGACGCGCTGGTCGGCAAGATCAAGTCGATAGTCGGCGACGTGCCGGGCCTGGACACCGCCGTCGCTCCCGCGGCGTGACCACCGCCCCGGTGTCCGCGCAACCCGCCGAGGACGGCGGCGAGGCGACGCCGGATTCGCCGAGCCGGGTGCCCGCGCCCAGCGCGTGGTGGGTGCTGATCGCGGGGGTGATCGGCCTGGCCGCGTCGATGACCCTGACGGTGGAGAAAATCGACCTCCTGCTCAACCCGTCGTACGTTCCGTCGTGCAACATCAACCCGGTCGTGTCGTGCGGGTCGGTGATGGTGACGCCGCAGGCGTCGGTGCTGGGATTCCCCAACCCGCTGCTCGGGCTGGTGGGTTTCACGGTGGTGATCGTCACCGGCGTCCTGGCCGTCGCGAAAGTCCGTCTGCCGCAATGGTATTGGGTCGGGCTGACGGCCGGGGTGCTGCTCGGTTCGGTGTTCGTGCACTGGCTGATCTTTCAGAGCCTGTATCGCATCGGGGCGTTGTGCCCGTACTGCATGGTGGTCTGGGTGGTCACCATCGCGCTGCTGGTGGTGAGCGCGTCGATCGCGTTTCGTCCGGCGCTGCAGACCGGTGGGCTGCGGGTGCTCTACCAATGGCGGTGGTCGATCGCCGCGCTGTGGTTCACGGCCGTGTTTCTGCTGATAATGGTGCGGTTCTGGGACTACTGGTCGACGTTGTTGTGAACGCGTGACCCGGATCATCGGCGGCGTCGCCGGGGGCCGGCGCATCGCCGTCCCGCCGCGGGGAACCCGGCCGACCACCGACCGGGTGCGCGAATCGCTCTTCAACATCGTCACCGCGCGCCGCGACCTGACCGGGCTGGCGGTGCTCGACCTGTATGCCGGGTCGGGCGCGCTGGGGCTGGAGGCCTTGTCGCGCGGGGCCGCCTCCGCGCTCTTCGTGGAGTCCGACCAGCGCACCGCGGCGGTGATCGCCCGCAACATCGAGGCCCTCGGCCTGCCTGGTGCGACCCTGCGCCGGGGCGCGGTAGCCGCCGTCGTGGCAGCCGGGGCCCCGTCCCCGGTGGACCTGGTCCTGGCCGACCCGCCCTACGACGTCGACGCCGCGGAGGTGAACGCCGTGCTGGCCGCGCTGGCCGCGCACGGCTGGGTGCGCGACGGAACCGTCGCCGCGGTCGAGCGTGCGGCCGGCGGCGCGGCGCTGACGTGGCCCGCGGGCTGGTCGGCGTGGCCCGAGCGCGTCTACGGCGACACCCGCTTGGAGCTGGCCGAATTTGGGTGAGCCTGGCGTGTAGCGTCAGTCGACATGAGCGCCGCTCCTCCTCATCGCTCCGCTCTGCATCGTCGCCGGCGCGCGTCATGAGCGGCGCGGTATGCCCGGGCTCCTTCGACCCGGTGACATTGGGCCACATCGATGTCTTCGAACGCGCGTCGGCCCAATTCGACGAGGTGGTCGTCGCGATCCTGGTCAACCCCGCCAAGAAGGGCATGTTCGATCTCGACGAGCGAATCGCAATGATCGAGGAGTCGACGACGCACCTGCCCAACCTGCGGGTGGAGGCCGGGCAGGGCCTGGTGGTCGACTTCGTCCGGGCCCGCGGCATGACCGCGATCGTCAAAGGCCTGCGCACCGGCACCGACTTCGAATACGAACTGCAGATGGCACAGATGAACAAGCACATCGCCGGTGTGGACACGTTTTTCGTGGCCACCACGCCGCGCTATTCGTTCGTGTCCTCGTCGTTGGCCAAAGAGGTCGCGATGCTGGGCGGAAACGTGACGGAGCTGCTACCCGAACCGGTGAATCGCCGCCTGCGCGAAAAGATTTCCGCCCGGCCGTGACCCGGGCAACCCGGCGCCCTCAGTCGCACTGACGGCTGTGATCGTGGTGGCCCTCCGCCGCCGCGGGGGAGCCGCCCATCATCCGTAGCATCGGCAGCCCGCCCGAGGTGACGAACCGCACGATCAGGACGGCCGCGATGACGAGGAAGGCGATATTGAGCCAGGTGGTGTAGTTCCACGAGATCGACGCCTCCATCACCGTGGCGTTGCGCTGCCTTGGGATGAGACCCGTTGTGCCGAACAGCAATTCGACCAGGTATCCGGCGGCGACCATCGCGGCGTAGAAGGTGCCGAGCAGCGTGAGCATCATCTTGGTGCCGTAGTACTTCCGGTAGATGTTCAGGATCGGCAGGATCAGCAGGTCGGCGTAGATGAACGCGATGACACCGCCGAAGCTGATGCCGCCGTTCCACAGCACCGCCGCCAGCGGCACGTTACCGATCGAGCAGACGAACGACACGATCGCGACGATCGGCCCCACGATCGGTCCCCACACCGCCGACCAGCCCGGGTGATCGGTCAAAAAGAAGATCCGCCAAAAGCTTTCGGGCACCCACGCCGCGATGGCACCCGCGATCAGCAGGCCCAGGACGAGGTCGCGCAGGATCGCCAACCACTCCATCACGAACACATGCGAGACCGAGGTGAAGCCCTCCCGGGAGAAGAGCCGTTGGGTAAACGAGCCCTCCTTTTGGATCGACATGTCCATTGCGGCATGGCCTTCCATCGAGCCGGCGATTCCGCGCTCGGCCTGCTGCCGGGCGGCATCGACGAGCCGGGACCGCACGAACAGCCGGAATAGTACGGCGAGCGCCACGATCATCAGCGGGCCGCCGACGAATTCCGCCGCGGTGAACTGCCATCCCATCAGCAGCGCCAGGATGATGCCCAGCTCGACCACGAGGTTCGTCGAGCCGATCTCGAACGCCATTGCGGCGGTGAAGTTGGCACCCTTGCGGAACAGCGAGCGGGCCAGGGCGACCGCGGCGTAGGAGCACGACGACGACGCGGCCCCCAGCCCGGCGGCCACCGCCAGCGTGCGTGGCCGGTCGTCGCCCAGCAGGCTCACGATCGTCGAACGGTGCACGACGGCCTGCACCACCGCGGACAGGGCGAAGCCCAGGATCAGTGCCCAGAGGATTTCCCATGTCATCGACCCCGCCAAGCCCAGGGCGTGACCGATCGCTGCGAGCGCTCTCATCGAGGCCTCCGCTTCGGTTGCGTGAATCGGGGACTTTCCCGGCGTAGTCTATACCCCTAGGGGGTATACGTCAAGCTGGGAAAAGGCCGTTTGCGCGCGGGAAGGGCCATGAACCCTAGAATGGCTGCAAATCGGTGCGGGGGCCGGCAAAGAATATGGACGGGACAACCCCGCGCGGCTGTCGGGCCCGCGGAAACGGCGTGAACGGGCATTTTCTATGGAATTCACTGGTGGCGAACGGGTACGGAGGGCAAATGCCCGACACACCGGCCGCGCCACCGCTGTCACAGACGTAACAACAGGCACACTGGTAACAACGAGTTTTTTGGGCAAGCCGCCAGGAGGGTATGGCCGTGTACCGAGTTTTTGAAGCGCTGGACGAATTGGGCGCCATCGTCGAAGAGGCGCGTGGCGTGCCCATGACGTCCGGCTGCGTCGTGCCCCGCGGTGACGTGCTGGAACTGATCGACGACATCAAGGACGCGATCCCGGGCGAGCTGGACGACGCCCAGGACGTGCTCGACGCGCGCGACTCGATGCTGCAGGACGCCAAGTCGCACGCGGAATCCATGGTCTCCTCGGCGACCACCGAATCGGAGTCGATGCTCAACCACGCCCGCGCCGAGGCGGACCGTCTGCTGTCCGACGCGAAGGCGCAGGCCGACCGGATGGTCAGCGAGGCGCGCCAGCACAGCGAGCGGATGGTTGGGGAGGCTCGCGAGGAGGCGATGCGCATCGCCACGGCGGCCAAACGCGAGTACGAGGCCAGCGTCAGCCGAGCCCAGGCCGAGGCCGACCGGCTGATCGAGAACGGCAACATCTCCTACGAGAAGGCCGTGCAAGAGGGCATCAAGGAGCAGCAGCGCCTGGTCTCGCAGAACAGCGTGGTGGAGGCGGCGAACGCCGAGGCCACCCGCCTCATCGACACCGCGCACGCCGAGGCCGACCGGCTGCGGGGTGAGTGCGACATCTACGTCGACAACAAGCTCGCCGAGTTCGAGGAGTTCCTCAACGGCACGCTGCGGTCGGTGGGACGCGGTCGCCACCAGCTGCGCACGGCCGCCGGCACCCACGACTACGCGACCCGCTAGCGGCGATCGCGAGCCCGGCGCAGCCGGGTGAAGCGGGTCGCCGCCATCAGCACTGCGGCGATCGCGAGCGCGGCGCAGCCGGGTGAAGCGGGTCGCCGCCATCAGCACCGCGGCTCATCGCGCACTTTCATTACGCGCGCGGCGCCGTAGGATTTCCTCTATGACGCGGCAGCACAGCATCACTAGGACCGGCGGGGTAGCGCCACGGTCGGCCGCGCCGATGACCATCGACATCACCCGGCTGGGGCGGCGTCCGGGCGCGATGGTCACCCTGCGCGAGACCCTGCCCAGCCCGTCGCGCATCGGACTGGACATGATCGCGATCGATCGGGCCGCACCGTTGGAACTGGACCTGCAGGTGCAGTCGGTGTCGGAAGGCGTGCTGGTTACCGGGACGGTGGCCGCGCCCACCGTCGGCGAATGCTCCCGCTGCCTGTCGCCGGTCACCGGTCGGGTGCAGGTCCGGTTGACCGAACTGTTCGCCTACCCCGACAGCACGACCGAGGCGACCACCGAGGAAGACGAGGTCGGCCACATCGTCGACGACACCATCGACCTCGAACAGCCCATCATCGACGCCGTCGGGCTGGAGCTGCCGTTCGCGCCGGTGTGCGAGCCGGATTGCCCGGGGCTGTGCCCCGAATGCGGCGTCTCGCTCGCGGCCGAGCCCGGCCATCACCACGATCGCATCGACCCGCGATGGTCCAAGCTGGCCGACATGTTGCGGGAGCCGCCCGAACCGGACGGCACGCCGGGGGACCAGCGGTGACGTCGCGGGAAGCCCTGCTCGAGGCGCTCGGGGTCGAGCTGCCCGACGAGCTGCTGTCGCTGGCCCTGACGCATCGCAGCTACGCCTACGAGCACGGCGGGCTGCCCACCAACGAGCGCCTGGAATTCCTGGGCGACGCCGTGTTGGGCCTGACCATCACCGACGAGCTCTACCACCGCCATCCCGACCGGTCCGAGGGTGACCTGGCCAAGCTGCGGGCCAGCGTGGTCAACACCCAGGCGCTGGCCGACGTCGCGCGGAACCTGTCCGAGGAGGGCCTCGGCGTCCACTTGTTTCTCGGCCGGGGTGAGGCGAACACCGGCGGGGCCGACAAGTCGAGCATCCTGGCCGACGGCATGGAGTCACTGCTGGGCGCGATCTACCTGCAGCACGGCATCGAGACGGCCCGCGAGGTCATCCTGCGGCTGTTCGGCGCGCTGCTGGACGCCGCGCCGACGCTGGGGGCCGGGCTGGACTGGAAGACCAGCCTGCAGGAGCTGACCGCGGCGCGGGGCATGGGGGCGCCGTCGTACGTGGTCACGTCCACCGGGCCGGATCACGACAAGGAGTTCACCGCCGTCGTCGTCGTGATGGAGACCGAATACGGGTCGGGCGTCGGCCGATCCAAGAAGGAGGCCGAGCAAAAGGCCGCCGCCGCGACCTGGAAAGCGCTCGAAGCGCTAGACACTGCGGGAAAAACCTCTGCCTAACCCGATGGCCCGCTGAATGCCCGAACTACCCGAAGTCGAGGTGGTGCGCCGCGGCCTGGCGGCCCACGTCGTGGGCAAGACGATCACTGCGGTCCGGGTGCATCATCCCCGCGCGGTGCGCCGCCACGAGGCCGGCCCCGCCGACCTCACCGCCCGGCTGCTCGACGCGAAGATCACCGGGACCGACCGGCGCGGCAAGTACCTGTGGCTGCTGCTTGACGACCCGGTCGCGGCGCTCGTCGTCCACCTCGGCATGAGCGGGCAGATGCTCTTGGGGAAGGTGCCGCGCGCCGACCACGTGCGCATCTCCGCGCTGCTCGACGACGGGACCGTGCTGAGCTTCGCCGACCAGCGGACGTTCGGCGGGTGGATGCTCGCCGACCTGGTCAGCGTCGACGGCAGCGTGGTTCCGCAGCCCGTCGCCCACCTGGCGCGCGACCCGCTGGATCCCCGCTTCGACGCCGCCGCGGTGGTAAAGGTGTTGCGGGGCAAGCATTCTGAGATCAAGCGGCAGCTTCTCGATCAGCAGGTGGTGTCGGGCATAGGCAACATCTACGCCGACGAGGCGTTGTGGCGGGCCAAGGTGAACGGCGCGCGGATCGCCGACACGCTGAGCCGCCGGCAGTTGACTGCCGTGCTGGACGCCGCCGGCGCCGTGATGCGCGATGCGCTGGCCAAGGGCGGGACCTCGTTCGACTCGCTCTACGTCAACGTCAACGGCGAGTCGGGGTACTTCGACCGATCCCTCGATGCCTACGGCCGCGAGGGTGAACCCTGCCGGCGCTGCGGCGCGCTCATACGCCGGGAGAAGTTCATGAACCGTTCCTCGTTCTACTGCCCGAGTTGCCAACCGCGGCCACGGGTTTCGAGTGTGCGTTCGGGGCTTTGAGTGTGCGCCCGGGAATCACACTTCACGCCGAGTCAGTCGAAGATGTCGTGACGCGTCGACCCCGCGGCTAGCGCGGGATCTATGAACCATTCGCGCGGGAATAATAGGCCAAAAGCCGGGGGCGGCAGCGCGAGCAGCACGTCGAATGCGCGCGCTGCCGCGGCGGAGTTGCCGATTTGGGAGCGGTGGGCGGCCATCGCGTCGCGCTTGCGCCGCGCGAAACCGAAGACGTTGATCCGGTGGGTAATCCGCGCCTTTGGCGCGTACGCAGTGCGGGCGACTTCCGGCTCGTAGGGCGCCGGTAGCCGCAGCAGGCGCGCGAAATTGCCGATTCGCACCAGCAATTCGCGCGGCATCGTCGCCTCCAGCACACGGGGAGTCGCCGCGAGCTCGGCGGCCCGCTTGCCCACGTGATGCACCTGGATATGGTCGCGATGGCCGTAGCCGCCGTTGGCTTCGTAGCTGAGCAGGAGATCCGCGTCTTCCTCCCGAAGTATCGCCGACAGCCGCCCCGCAGCCTGGTCGACGTCGGCTCGTCCGAACCTGACGCGTCCGGGTGGATCGGGGTAAAACTCGGGGCCGTAACCGCTGTCGGCGTAGCCGAGGCACTCGAGCCGGTGCACCCCGAGAATGTCTGCGCTGCAACGCAACTCGTCCAATCGTAAATTGTCGTCCTCGCCGTGCACGCGGCCGTCGGTGGCGGTGACGAGAACGACGCGATGTCCGGCGTCCGCCGCCCGCGCGAGGGTGCCGCCGGTCAGGATGACCTCGTCGTCGGGGTGGGCGTGGAATGCGACGACGGTGGCCATGCAACGCAGTATGCCCGCGGGGCGCAACGGCAGCCCGGTAGAAAAGAAGCCATGACGGAACTGTGGGTCGAACGGACCGGATCGCGCCGCTACACCGGCTACAGCTCGCGCGGCGCGCAGGTGCTGGTCGGTTCGGAGGACGTCGAGGGGGTGTTCACCCCGGGCGAGCTGCTCAAGATCGCGCTGGCCGCCTGCAGCGGCATGTCCACCGACGAGCCGCTGGCCCGGCGGCTCGGCGACGACTACAAGGCCGTCGTCAAGGTGTCCGGGCCCGCCGACCGCGAGCAGGAACGCTATCCGCTACTCGAGGAGACGCTCGAGCTCGACCTGTCCGGGCTCTCCGACGAGGAAAAACAACGCGTGCTCGTGGTCGCCAACCGGGCCGTCGACCTGGTCTGCACCGTCGGGCGCACGCTGAAGTCCGGCACGGAAGTCAACTTCGAGATCGCCGATGTCTCAGATGCCCCAGCCTGACGTCCGGCTCACCGCCTGGGTGCACGGCCGGGTCCAGGGGGTCGGCTTTCGCTGGTGGACCCGCTGCCGCGCGCTGGAGCTCGGCCTCACCGGCTACGCGGCCAACCAGGCCGACGGCCGGGTGCTGGTGGTGGCCCAGGGGCCGCGGGAGGCGGGCGAGAAATTGCTGCGGCTGCTGGAAGGCGGCGGCGGGTGGCCTTCCAGGCCGGGTCACGTCGACAAAGTGGTCGCCGACTGGTCGCAACCGGCGGAGCGGTTCACGGGATTCGTCGAGCGCTGACGTGACTGATGTGGCGCCTGTGACCGGTGTGCTCGTCTGTGAACGCGAGGTGAATTTCGGGCCCGCCGACACCCCGTGGGGAGGGCTGACCCGCGCGATTTGAGCGGTAGTCTGGCGCGCTGTGTACCTCAAGAGTCTGACGCTGAAGGGCTTCAAGTCCTTCGCTTCGCCGACGACTCTGCGCTTCGAGCCGGGCATCACCGCCGTCGTCGGGCCCAACGGCTCGGGCAAATCCAACGTCGTCGACGCGCTGGCCTGGGTGATGGGGGAGCAGGGCGCGAAGACGTTGCGCGGCGGGAAGATGGAGGACGTCATCTTCGCCGGCACCTCGTCGCGGGCCCCGCTGGGCCGCGCCGAGGTCACCGTCACCATCGACAACTCCGACAACGCGCTGCCCATCGAGTACTCCGAGGTGTCGATCACGCGGCGGATGTTCCGCGATGGCGCCAGTGAATACGAAATCAACGGCAGCAGTTGCCGTTTGATGGACGTCCAGGAGCTGCTGAGCGACTCGGGCATCGGGCGTGAGATGCACGTCATCGTCGGGCAGGGCAAGCTCGACGAGATCCTGCAGTCGCGACCCGAGGATCGCCGCGCCTTCATCGAGGAGGCCGCGGGCGTGCTCAAGCACCGCAAGCGCAAGGAAAAGGCCCTCCGCAAGCTCGACGCGATGCAGGCCAACCTGGCCCGCCTGTCCGACCTGACCACCGAGCTGCGCCGCCAGCTCAAACCGCTGGGCCGCCAGGCCGAGGTGGCCCGTCGCGCCCAGACCATCCAGGCCGATCTGCGCGACGCGAAGCTGCGCCTGGCCGCCGACGACCTGGTCAGCCGCCAGGTGGAGCGCGACGCGATCTTCGAGGCCGAGGCCGTGATGCGCCGCGAGCACGACGAGGCCGCCGCCCGCCTGGAGGTGGCCTCCCAGGAGCTGGCCGCGCACGAGACGGCGCTGGCCGAGCTCTCGGGCCGGGCCGAATCCGTCCAGCACACCTGGTTCGGGCTGTCCGCGCTGGCCGAGCGCGTCGCCGCCACGGTGCGCATCGCCAGCGAACGCGCGCAGCATCTCGACGTCGAGCCGGTGACGCCGAGCGACACCGACCCGGACGCACTGGAAGCCGAGGCCCAGCAGGTGGAGCTGACCGAGCAGCGGCTGCTGGGCGAGCTGGCCGCCGCGCGCACTCGCCTGGACGCCGCGCGCGCCGAATTGGCCGAGCGCGAGGCCGAGGCCGCCGAGGCCGACCGCGCCCACCTGGCGGCGGTGCGCGCCGAGGCCGACCGGCGCGAAGGCCTGGCGCGGTTGGCCGGGCAGGTGGAGACCATGCGGGCCCGCGTCGAGTCGATTGACGACAGCGTGGCGAAGCTCTCCGAGCGCATCGAAGAGGCCGCCACCCGCGCGCAGCAGACCCGCGCGGAGTTCGAGACCGTGCAGGCGCGCGTCGGCGAGCTGGACCAGGGCGAGGTGGGCCTCGACGAGCACCACGAGCGGACCGTGGCCGCGTTGCGGCTGGCCGACGAACGCGTCGCCGAGCTGCAGGCCGCCGAACGCGGCGCCGAACGGGAAGTGGCGTCGCTGCGCGCCCGCATCGACGCGCTCTCGGTCGGGCTGGAGCGCAAGGACGGCGCGGCGTGGCTCACGCAAAACCACGCCGGCACAGGGCTTTTCGGCCCGATCGCCAAGCTGGTCAAGGTGCGGCCCGGCTACGAGACGGCGCTGGCTGCGGTGCTCGGTTCGGCGGCCGACGCGCTGGCCGCCGAGAGCTTCGGCGCGGCGCGTTCCGCCGTCGCCGCCCTCAAGCAGGCCGACGGCGGCCGCGCGGCCCTGGTGTTGGGCGACTGGCCCGCCGATCAGCCCCCGCCCGCGGGCGCGCTGCCCGGCGGCGCCCTTTGGGCGCTCGACCTGGTCGAGGCGCCCCAACGGCTGCGCGGGGCGATGACGGCCATGCTTTCCGGCGTCGCGGTGGTCAACGACCTCGGCGACGCGCTGGACCTCGTTGCGGCGCGCCCGCAGCTGCGCGCGGTCACGCTCGACGGTGACCTGGTGGGCGCGGGCTGGGTGAGCGGCGGCTCCGACCGCAAGCTGTCCACCCTGGAGCTCACCTCGGAGATCGACAAGGCCGCCGCCGAGCTGACGGCCGCGGAAGCTCAGGTGGCCCAGCTCAGCGCCGCCCTGTCCGGTGCGCTGACCGAGCAGATCGCGCGGCAGGATTCCGCCGAGCAGGCGCTGGCCGCGCTCAACGAATCCGACACCGCGATCTCGGCGATGTACGAGCAGCTGGGCCGGCTCGGGCAGGAAGCGCGTGCCGCCGAGGAGGAGTGGAACCGGCTGCTGCGCCAGCGCCAGGAGGCCGAGGCGGGGCGCGCGCAGACCGTCGAAGAGGTCACCGAGCTGGAAACCCGGCTGCGCAACGCCCAGGAGACCCAGCACGTGCAGGCGGCCGAGCCCGCGAACCGCCTGCAGATTGCCGCCGCCGCCGAAAGTGCCCGCGGCGTGGAAGTGGAGGCCCGGCTGGCGGTGCGGACCGCCGAGGAGCGCGCCAACGCGGTGCGCGGGCGGGCGGACTCCCTGCGGCGCGCCGCAGCGGCCGAACGCGAGGCGCGGCTGCGGGCCCAGCAGGCGCGGGCGGCGCGGCTGCACGCGGCCGCGGTGGCGGGGGCCGTCGCCGACGCGGGGCGGCTGCTGGCGTCGCGGCTGGACCGGGTGGTCGGCGCGGCGTCGACGATGCGCGACGCGCTGGTCGCCGAGCGCCAGGAGCGCACCGCCGCGATGGCGACGGTGCGCGACGAGGTGAACGCGCTGGGCGCGCGGTTGGCCAAGCTGACCGACTCGCTGCACCGTGACGAGGTGGCCAACGCCCAGGCGGCGATGCGCATCGAGCAGCTCGAGCAGATGGTGCTCGAACAGTTCGGCATGTCGCCGGACGACCTGATCGCCGAGTACGGGCCGGAGAATCAGCTGCCGCCCACGGATCTCGAGATGGCCGAATACGAGCAGGCCAAGGAGCGCGGCGAGCAGGTTTTCGCGCCCGCTCCCATCCCGTACGACCGGGCGACCCAGGAGCGCCGGGCCAAGCGGGCCGAGAAGGAACTCGCCGAGCTGGGCAGGGTCAACCCCCTGGCGCTGGAGGAGTTCGCTGCGCTGGAGGAGCGCTATAACTTCCTGTCCACCCAGCTCGAGGACGTCAAGGCCGCCCGCAAGGACCTGCTCGACGTCATCGCCGACGTCGATGCGCGCATCCTGCAGGTCTTCAACGACGCGTTCATCGACGTCGAGCGCGAATTCCGGGAAGTCTTCGCCGTGCTGTTCCCCGGCGGCGAGGGACGGCTGCGGTTGACCGATCCCAATGACATGCTGACCACCGGCATCGAGGTGGAGGCGCGTCCGCCCGGCAAGAAGATCACCCGGCTGTCTTTGCTGTCGGGCGGCGAGAAGGCGCTGACGGCGGTCGCCATGCTGGTGGCGATCTTCCGGGCCCGCCCGTCGCCGTTCTACATCATGGACGAGGTCGAGGCGGCGCTCGACGACACCAACCTGCGCCGGCTGATCAGCCTGTTCGAGCTGCTGCGGGCCAAGTCGCAGATCATCATCATCACCCACCAGAAGCCCACGATGGAGGTCGCCGACGCGCTGTACGGCGTGACCATGCAGGGCGACGGCATCACCGCGGTGATTTCTCAGCGGATGCGTGGGCAGCAGGTGGAGCAGCTGGTCTCGAGCTCCTCGTAGACCTCGGGGAGCACGTGGGTGTGAACCGAGGGCTTTCGGCGTGAACTGACGGCGCGATTTCGGCGATTTTTCCGCCCAGGTGCAACACCCGAAGCCCAGGACGCACACCGTGCCCCCGACGCACACCGAATGCGCCTGAGCGCCGGGTAACCGCGGCTGGAAGGATTGCCACCGTGTCCCAAGGTCTTTGGATCGCGATCGCGGTCGTCGCCACCCTGGTCGTCATCGCCGCGCTGGTCCTGGGCCTGGTGCGGTACCGCCGCCGAAGGATCAGCCTCGCGCGGCCCGAACCCGAAGCACTCGACCGCTCCGGCGGCTACACCGCGTCGTCGGCCATCACCTTCAGCCGCACCCCGACGGTCGACACCACCGGCCTGCCCGCGGTAGGCGATGACGCGACCGTTCCCCGCGACGCGCCGCGGCGCACGATCTCCGATGTCGAACTGCCGGAGCCCGAGACCGCGCCGCCGCCCGCTCCGCCGGCCGCTCCGGCGCCCGAGGCCCCTCCGGCGGCCCCGCCGGTCCCGGAGGCCGCGCCGGCGCCTGAGCCGGGGTCCCAAGCGGCCGAGATCGAGGCAATCGCCCCGCCCGAAGGCCGGCTGGAACGACTCCGCGGAAGGCTGGCCCGCTCGCAGACCGCGCTCGGTCGCAGCGTGCTCGGCCTCATCGGTGGCGGCGACCTGGACGAGGAATCCTGGCAGGACGTCGAAGACACGTTGCTGGTCGCCGACCTGGGACCCGTCGTCACCGAGTCGGTGATCACGCAGCTGCGCAGCCGGCTGGCCAGCGGCAGCGTGCGCACCGAGGCCGACGCGAAGGCGGTGCTGCGCGACGTCCTGATCAACGAGCTACAGCCCGACATGGACCGCTCGATTCGCGCGCTGCCGCACAGCGATCATCCCTCGGTGCTGCTGGTCGTCGGGGTCAACGGCACGGGGAAAACGACCACCGTCGGCAAGCTGGCGCGGGTGCTGGTGGCCGACGGGCGGCGCGTCGTGCTGGGCGCGGCCGACACATTCCGGGCGGCGGCCGCCGATCAGCTGCAAACCTGGGCCTCGCGGGTGGGCGCGGACGTGGTGCGCGGCGCCGAGGGCGCCGATCCGGCGTCGGTGGCTTTCGACGCGGTCGACAAGGGCATCGCGGCCGGCGCCGACGTCGTCGTCATCGACACCGCCGGGCGACTGCACACCAAGGTCGGGCTGATGGACGAGCTCGACAAGGTCAAGCGCGTGGTGACCCGGCGGGCCGCGGTCGACGAGGTGCTGCTGGTGCTCGACGCCACCATCGGGCAGAACGGACTCGCCCAGGCGCGCGTCTTCGCCGACGTCGTCGACATCACCGGCGCGGTGCTGACCAAGCTGGACGGAACGGCCAAGGGCGGCATAGTTTTCCGCGTTCAACAAGAACTCGGGGTGCCAGTGAAGCTGGTCGGGCTGGGCGAAGGCCCCGACGACTTGGCGCCGTTCGAGCCCGCCGCTTTCGTGGACGCCCTGCTCGGCTGAGACCGCTTACACGTCAAGCGCGACGTTAATACCGCCGAAACACGGCGGCACCATCGCCGAAACAACAATTGCGCATGGTTCTCGCAGGCCACAGACGGACGTCTGACGGCCTTTCCTGTGCAACCGGAGGTGATAGCGCGTGGCATTCCCGCAATTGGGCCAACCCGATACGGGCGATACCGCCTGGATGTTGGCGAGTTCCGCTCTGGTGCTGTTAATGACGCCGGGCCTTGCCTTCTTCTATGGGGGCATGGTCCGAACCCGAAGCGTGCTCAACATGATCATGATGAGCATCAGCGCGATGGGCGTGGTGACCGTGCTGTGGGTGCTTTACGGCTACTCGATGTCGTTCGGCAACAGCAAGGGCGGCGTCGTCGGCAGCCCCGGCGACTACTGGGGGCTGAAGGGCCTCATCGGTGGCAATGCCGTCAAAGCCGATCCGAGCAAGGCGCAGGCGGCCGTCGACATCCCGCTCGCCGGCACCATGCCGGCCACCGTCTTCGTGGCCTTCCAGCTGATGTTCGCGATCATCACCGTCGCCCTGATCTCGGGCGCGGTGGCGGACCGGCTGAAGTTCACCGCGTGGCTGGTGTTCGCGGGGCTGTGGGCGACGCTGGTCTACTTCCCGGTCGCGCACTGGGTGTTCGCGGCCGACGGCTTCGCCTCCGAGCATGGCGGCTGGATCAACAACAAGCTGCATGCGATCGACTTCGCAGGTGGAACGGCGGTCCATATCAACTCCGGTGCGGCGGGCTTGGCGCTGGCGATCGTCTTGGGTAAGCGCAAGGGCTGGCCCACGACGCTGTTCCGCCCGCACAACCTGCCGTTCGTCATGCTGGGCGCCGGGTTGCTGTGGTTCGGCTGGTTCGGGTTCAACGCCGGATCGGCGACCAGCTCCAACGGCTCCGCCGGGTCGACCTTCATGACGACGACGATCGCAACCGCGACGGCCATGCTGGCCTGGCTCCTGGTCGAGCGCATCCGGGACGGGCATCCCACCACGCTGGGCGCGGCCTCGGGCATCGTCGCCGGGCTGGTGGCCATCACGCCGTCCTGCTCGTCGGTCAACGTGCTCGGTGCGCTGGTGATCGGCTTCGTCGGCGGTGCGGTGTGCGCGCTGGCGGTGGGGCTGAAGTTCAGGTTCGGCTTCGACGACTCGCTGGACGTGGTCGGTGTCCACATGATCGGCGGTTTGACGGGCACGCTGCTGGTCGGCCTGGTCGCGGCCCCGGAGAGCACGGCTATCAACGGCGTGACCGGCGTTTCGAAGGGCCTCTTCTACGGCGGCGGCTGGTCTCAGCTCGAGCGCCAGGCGGTCGGCGCGTTCAGCGTCCTCTTCTACTCGTTCCTCGTGACGCTTGTCCTGGCGCTTATCCTGAAATACACCATCGGGATTAGGCTGAGTCCGGAAGCCGAGGCTGGCGGCATCGACGAGTCGGAGCACGCAGAAACCGCTTACGAGTTCGCAGTTATTGGGGCCTCGTCCATTCCGCACCGGATCGGCGGCGTGGAGGAAAGCCCCAACGGACAGGACGACGCAGTCAAGAAAGTGGAGGCAGAGACTTCATGAAGCTGGTCACCGCCATCGTAAAGCCGTTCACGCTCGACGACGTCAAGACCGCCCTCGAGGAGGCGGGCGTCCTGGGGATGACGGTCAGCGAAATCCAGGGCTACGGACGGCAGAAGGGCCACACGGAGGTCTACCGGGGTGCCGAGTACTCGGTCGACTTCGTGCCGAAGGTCCGGATCGAGGTCGTCATCGACGACTCAATCGTCGACAAGGTCGTGGACAGCATCGTCCGGGCGGCCCGCACCGGCAAGATCGGGGACGGCAAAGTCTGGGTGAGCCCCGTGGAAACCATCGTGCGGGTGCGCACGGGTGAACGCGGGACCGATGCCCTCTGACCTTGACCGTAGCTTGCTGATTCAGGCCGGACGGGCCGGGAGGGTATGAAAGAGGACCCACCCGGCCCGTCCGGGTCATCTGGACCGGGCACGGAAAACGGCCGCGGGGCAAGCGATTTGGTTGCCGCGCGGCGTCGTTTGCTGTCGGATGGTCGTGCGTTGGGTGCTGCCGAGTTGCGGCACGCGTGGCAGGATCTGCACGAATCGTGGCTGACCGCCAAGGCGGACGAGATCGGCATCACCGACGGCAGTGGCTTCGCGATCGTCGGGATCGGCGGGCTGGGACGCCATGAGCTACTGCCGTATTCAGATCTGGACCTGATGTTGTTGCACGACGACAAGCCCGCCGAGGTGCTGCAACAGGTCGCCGACAAGCTGTGGTATCCGTTGTGGGACGCCAACGTTCGGCTCGACCACAGCGTGCGAACGGTTTCCGGGGCGCTCGGCGTCGCCAACACCGACATGATTGCGGCCCTGGGCATGCTCGATGCCCGCCATATCGCCGGCGACGCGCGGCTGTCCGAGGAGTTGATTGCGGGCGCAAGAAAGCAGTGGCGCAGCGCAATTCGCTCCCGGATGGGCGAGCTGGTCGAAATCACCCAGGCGCGTTGGCAGCGCTGTGGCCGGATTTCGCAGCGCGCCGAGCCGGACCTCAAATCCGGTCGCGGCGGCCTGCGCGACGTGCAACTGCTGGACGCGCTCGGGGTGGCTCAGCTCATCGACCGTCACGGCATGGCCCGTCCGGAAACGCCGGGCGGTTCGCTGGACGAGGCCTACCTGACGCTCCTCGACGTGCGTACCGAGCTGCACCGCGTTTCCGGGCGCGGGCGCGATCAGCTACTGGCCCAGTACGCCGACGAGATTAGCGCCGCCCTGCACATCGGTGACCGATTCGACTTGTCCCGCAAGCTTTCCGACGCCGGGCGGACCATCGCCTACCACGCCGAGACGGGACTGCGGACCGCGGAAAACGCGTTGCCGCGCCGTGGCGTGTCGTCCCTGGTGCGGCGGCCCAGGCGCCGCCCGCTGGACGAGGGCGTCGTCGAGTATGCGGGCGAGATCGTGCTCGCCCGCGACGCCGCACCGGAGACCGACGCCGGGCTGGTGCTGCGGCTGGCCGCGGCGTCGGCGGACACCGGGTTGCCGATCGGCGCCGCCACGCTGAGTCGCCTGGCCGCCGCCGCGCCCGAGATGCCAATCCCTTGGCCCAGCACGGCTTTGGACGATCTGCTGGTCGTGCTCTCGGCGGGGCCTACCGCGGTGGCGACGGTCGAGGCGCTCGACCGCACCGGGCTGTGGGAGCGGCTGTTGCCGGAATGGGCTGCGATCCGCGACCTTCCGCCGCGCGACGTCGCGCACAAGTGGACGGTGGACCGTCACGTCATCGAGACCACCGTGAACGCGGCGCCGCTGGCGACCCGCGTGGCACGGCCCGACCTGCTTGCGCTGGGCGCGCTGTTGCACGACATCGGGAAAGGCAGGGGAGTCGACCACAGCGTGCTCGGCGCCGAAATGGCCCTCGAAATCGCGCCGCGGCTGGGGGTGGCGGCCAAGGACGCCGAGTTCCTGTCGAAGCTGGTTCGCCACCACCTGCTGCTGCCGGTGGCGGCGACCCGAAACGACCTTAACGACCCCAAGACGATCGAGGTCGTGTCCGAGGCGCTGGACGGGGATCCGCTCCTACTGGAGGTGCTGCACGCGCTGTCCGAGGCGGACTCGAAGGCGACCGGCCCCGGGGTGTGGAGCGACTGGAAGGCGTCGCTGATCGAGGAGCTGGTGCGTCGCTGCCGTCTGGTTATGGCGGGCGAGCCGTTGCCGCAGGCGGAACCGACTGCGCCGCAATATCTTTCGCTGGCCGCCGGCCACGGCGTGCATGTGCAGATCGAGGCCGCCGGCGGCGAGCGCTTGAACCTGGTGATGATCGCGCCCGATCAGCGCGGGTTGGTGTCGAACGCCGCAGCGGTGCTCGCCCTGAACTCGCTGCGCATCCATTCGGCGTCGGTCAACACGCACGAGGGCGCGGCGATCATCGAATTCGTGGTGTCGCCGCTGTTCGGTTCGCCGCCCGAAGCCGGCCTGCTGCGCCAGCAGTTCACCAACGCGCTGAACGGCGACGTCGACGTCCTCGGGACGCTGGAGAAGCGCGACACGGACGCCGCCAGTGCGGCGACCGAGCGGGCCGGCGAGATCCAGGTCGGGGTGCCCGTCACGCGGTCGACCGCCCCGCCACACGTCCAGTGGCTCGACCCCGCCGCGTCCGGCCAACCCCTCGTCGAGGTCCGCGCCATGGACCGATTGGGATTGCTCGCGCTGCTGGCCCGGGCGCTGGAGCGCGCGGGCGCCGACATCGCATGGGCCAAGGTCCACACATTCGGGTCGACCGCGGCCGACGTGTTCTGCGTGGAGCTGCCCGACGAGCCCGACGCACAGGCAGCGGTGGAGAAGCAGCTGATGGCGGTGCTGGGCGGACTGGAGGCGTAGACACCGCCTCTCACTGTTGTTCTTCCTCGGGCGGGTCGGGGTCGCCGTGGAGGAGTTCGTCGGGGTGATGGGCGTGGTTGATTTCGGGCGGGCTGGTGCCGTCGGTCCAGGCGAGGCGTCCGGTGTTGGTGACTTCGGTGTGGTAGTC
>NZ_LQPV01000008.1:0-59026 GCF_002101935.1 Mycobacterium sp. IEC1808
CCTCCGCCGGAGCCCCCGCTGCCCCCTCCGCCGCCCACGGCGAAGCAGTTGATACCGCTGCTGGTGAGAGTGGTGACGGCGCTACCGCCCTTTCCGCCGTCGCCCCCGTTGCCGTCGGTGGCACCGGTGCCACCGTGGCCACCGTTACCGCCCGAGCCACCGGTGACGCCGCCGTCGACTGCGGTGCTGAGGTTGCCGTTGCCGCCGTCGCCGCCGTTGCCCCCGGCGCCGCCCGTGCCGGCGGTGGCGCCGGCGGCGCCCAGGCCGGCGGTGCCCCCGGCGCCCCCGTTGCCGCCGTGGCCGGCGGTGCCGGCGCTCGCAATGTCGGCGCCGAGACCGCCCTGGCCGCCCTGGCCGCCGGTGCCACCGATGCCCCCGCTGCCGTTCGCGCCGGCATGGCCGAAGGCCCCGGCCAGGCCGCCGGCCCCGCCCGCGCCGCCGGTGCCACCCTGGCCGCCGTCGGTGCCGTTGCCGCCGTTGATATTGCCGCCGTTGCCGTCGATACCGTGCCCGCCGGTCCCGCCCGTCCCGCCGATGCCGCCTACACCGCCTGCACCGCCGTTACCGAAGATCAGGCCGCCAGTGCCGCCGGCCCCGCCGGCTCCACCGGTGCCGCCGATGCCGCCGATGGCGCTGGTGGTCGCATCGCCGGTGGTGCCGGTGGTGCCCGTGCCACCGGCCCCGCCATGGCCGCCGTTGCCGAAAAACCAGGCGTTGCCGCCGCGGCCGCCAGGCTGTCCGGCCGAGCCGGATCCGCCATTGCCGCCATTGCCCCACAAGAGCCCGCCCGGCCCGCCGGGTAACCCGCTCCCCGGCGCACCGTCGGTGCCCTTACCGATCAACGGGGTCCCCAACAACAGGTCGGTCGGCGTGTTGATCACCCCGCGCACGTCTTGCCAAATGGTCTGCAGCGGAGAGGCGTTGGCGGCCTCGGCGGCCGTGTAGGAACTCCCGGCGGCGGTCAACGCCTGTACGAACTGATCGTGAAACGCGGCCGCGTCAGCGCTCACCTGCTGGAAGGCCTGCGCGTGCCCGGAGAACAGCGACGCGACCGCCGCCGATACCTCGTCCGCGCCCGCGGCCATCAGCCCGGTGGTCGGGGCTGCGGCGGAGGCACTGGCCGCGGTCACCGCCGAACCCAGATCGGACAAATCGGAAGCAGCTGACGTCAACAACTCGGGGGCCGCTACCAGGTACGACATCGTTGCTCCTGACTCGAGCCCCCGGGCGAAAGAATCGTATCGTCGCTTCGCCAGCTCACCTAGGTCGTTTAACCAAAGATTCATTCCACGAGAGTTGGGCGGCCCGCACCAGCGCCCGAATCCGCCAGCTCAAACGTGTTTTTTAGCACAACCAAACGGTTATTCCGACTTCAACAATCCATCGACCGCAGAACGCACCATCAACTGGAGGTCGCAAATGGGCATCGGAATATCGGTTCAGGGGTTGACCAAGTCATTCGGCTCGGCCCGGGTCTGGGAAGACGTCACTATGGACATCCCGCCGGGCGAGGTGAGCGGGCTGATCGGCCCGTCGGGCACCGGCAAGTCGGTGTTCTTGAAGTCGCTGATCGGGCTGCTGCGTCCGGAGCGCGGCTCGATCGTCGTCGACGGTGTCGACATCATGCAGGCGACGGCCAACGAGCTGTACGAGATCCGCAGGCTGTTCGGGGTCATGTTCCAGGACGGCGCGCTGTTCGGATCGATGAACCTGTACGACAACACCGCGTTCCCGCTGCGCGAGCACACCGACAAGACCGAACGCGAGATCCGCGACATCGTCATGGAAAAGCTCGCGCTGGTCGGTCTGCAAGGCGACGAGAAGAAATACCCCGGGGAGATTTCGGGCGGCATGAAAAAGCGCGCCGGACTGGCCCGCTCGCTGGTCCTCGACCCGCAGATCATCCTCTGCGACGAGCCCGACTCCGGTCTGGACCCGGTCCGCACGGCCTACCTGTGCCAGCTGCTCATCGACATCAACGCGCAGACCGACGCCACGATCCTGATCGTTACCCACAACATCAACGTCGCCCGCACCGTGCCCGACAACATCGGCATGCTGTTCCGCCACAAGCTGGTGATGTTCGGACCGCGGGAGGTGCTGCTGACCAGTGACGAGCCGGTGGTGGGACAGTTTCTCAACGGCCGGCGGATCGGGCCGATCGGCATGTCCGAGGAGAAGGACGAGGCGACGATGGCCGAAGAGCAGGCGATGGTCGACGCCGGTCAGCACGCGGGTGGCGTCGAGGATATCGAGGGCGTGCCGCCACAGGTGACCGCCACTCCCGGCATGCCGGTGCGCAAGGCCGTCGAGCGTCGCCGCGCCCGCGTGCGCGAGATCCTGCACACCCTTCCACCCAAGGCGCAGCAGGCCATTCTCGACGATCTGGAGGGCGAAACGGCATCGGTTGGCGCGCAGCGGCGCTGACGATAACGACGACTACGCGGGCGAAGGCTGCGGCCGCGATACCCGGCCGACCAGTACACCAATGAGCGCCGCCGCCAACCCGGCGGCCGTCGCCGCCGCCGACGATGCCGACAGCACGAAGTAGCCGAAAGCGACGCCGCCGCACAGCAAAACGAGGCGCGGCGGCGTCCAGCCGGCCGCCGCGGGCAGCCGGTAGGACAAACCGATGCCGAGCAGCAGGGCCAGGACGTGTCCGACGGCGGTGAAGTCGGCTCCGACGGCCGCGACCGTCACCGCGATGCCGAGCCACCACCCGATCCACGCCGGCTGCCAGCGTGAGGGAATCGATGCGGTCAGCGCGCCCAGGACACAAACCGCGCCGTAGCTGACTCCGACGTCGCTCGCCCGCGCGATGGAGAAGGGCAGCCAGCCCGCCTCGACCGCGACGACCAGACCGGCGGCCACCAGCAGCGTGGCGCCGATATGACCGACCGCGAACGCGATGACCAAACCCCTGCTGCGCCAGATCAATTCGCCCAAAGCCAGCAGGCAGACGAGTCCGGGCAGGCAGGCACAGATCTGGCCGCCGTCGTCGACGAACGCGCTGCCGACGAGCGTGCTGAGCCGGCCGTGGGCCAGATTGTGCAGGTTGGTGCTCATGCGACTCACCGCGACCTCGCGGGCGTGCGGACCCAGCGCGGTCAACAGGAGCGACACGGCCACCAGGGCGGCGGCGTACGCCGCCGTGATGCGCACCGAGGCCGCACGGGCCAGCGTCCACGCGGTCATCGTGGACAAACGCTGGGTGTTGTCACGAACGGCGATGGTGGACATGGTCATTCGCCCGGTCCCGAATGGCCCGACCAGCCCCGGTCCCGGGCGAGGAGGTCCGCGATGGTTTCGCGGCGGATCAGTTCACGCGCCTCACCCGCGGCGACCGCGACCAGCGGTGGGCGCCCCATGACGCTGCAGCTCGATCCCATCGAGTAGTGGTAGGCGCCGGTGCAGGCCACCGCCAGCAGATCGCCGGGGTGGACGTCGGCGGGCAGTTCGGCGTCGCGGGCGATCTCGTCGCCGGCCTCGCAGTGCCGGCCCACCACGGTGACCGGCGCGCCGTCCGTCGCCGCGGGCCGGTTGGCCAGGGCCACGGTGTATTTCGCCCCGGCGGGCGCCATCCGTGGGTTGTCGCTCATGCCGCCGTCGACCGCGACGACGGTGTGCCCGTCAGGCCGGCGCTTGACGGCGACCACCCGGTACAGCGTGATCCCGGCGCGGGCCGCGATCGCCCGACCCGGCCCCATCACAATCCGCGGCCGCGGGTAATCGTTTTGGGCACAGGCGGATTGGAGCGCGGCGTCGATGACCGTGCCGAATGTTTGCGGGTTGAGCTCGGGGTCGCCGTTCCGGTAGGGGACTGCGTGTCCGCCCCCGAGGCTGAGCTCGGTCAGCACCACATCATG
Organism: Mycobacterium sp. IEC1808; assembly: GCF_002101935.1. NCBI lineage: Bacteria > Bacillati > Actinomycetota > Actinomycetes > Mycobacteriales > Mycobacteriaceae > Mycobacterium > Mycobacterium sp. IEC1808. Next base: position 3,867 of record NZ_LQPV01000008.1, read on the forward strand.
GCGATCGCGGACCTCGGCCATCAGGGCCAGCATCTGCTGGATCGCCTCGCCGTACAGCCCGACGTCGGCGAGCTGCGACCCCAATGGGCAATGCAGCCCGACCAGGTCCAGCCACGGCTCGCCCACAAGCCGCTTGACCGCGCCGGCGGCCTGCCCGCCCGCCAGGGTGAAGCCGAATGTCTGGTCGCCGCCTTCGACGTCGGGAATGACTCTCAGCAGCACGCGTTGACGACGGCGCACCCGCCCGGCCAGCAGGGCGATCTCATTCGGGGTGTCGATCACGATTCGCCCCACCCCCGCGGCGACGGCGTCGTCGAGCTCGCCCGCGCTCTTGGCGGTGCCGTTGAGCACGATGTTCGACGGCGGCACCTCCCCGGTCAGGGCGGTGGCCAGCTCGCCGCCCGAGCAGACTTCCACGCCCGCGCCTTCCTCGGCGGCCCACCCCGCGACGGCCGCGCTGAGCAGCGCCCTGCCCGCGTAGATCAGTTCGGCGGCGGGCAGCGCCGCGCGATAACCCCGGATTCGGGCCCGGAAGTCGTGTTCATCGACCACGTAGGCGGGGGTGCCGAACTCGGCGGCGACGTCGGTGGCGGCCACGCCGCCGATGCACAGCCGACCCGTTTCATCGACGGAGCTGCTCAGCGGCCAGATCGCGCGGTCGAGGCGCGGTCTCACCTCACGCCGCTGCGACGAAAGCAGCTCGGACAGCGTCATGCTTCCACGGTGCAGGCGTGTGGCGGGGTCCGCCGCGTTCTTAACGAACCTTTCACACGCGTGTGATTAATCTTCACGGATTCGGTACGGCGGAACCGCCTCATCCGGCCACTCAGGCGAAGTAGTCCGACGGAACGAACGGAACGTCGTCCGGCGCATCATGACGGGCGGCCAACAGCGCCCGCGCGGCGTCCCCGATCGGAATTCGCAGCGGTAGCTGCGGTTTCTCGGCGGCGTCGACCACCTCGGCGGCGACTTGCTCCGGAGTGATGATCCCGGCGCGCGCGCCGCCGCCCGCCAGGATCGCGACATACGGGTCGTCCGGCAGCGTGTAGGTGGTCACATCGTCGAGCGCGCCGGAGCTCACGGCACCGGGTTCGAGCAGGGCGGCCTGCACCCCGAACGGTGCGACCTCGATGGCCAGCGCCTCGACCAAGGCCTCCAGCGCCCACTTCGTCGACGCGTACGCCGCGCCGGGTGGCAGCACGACACGGCCCACGACGCTAGACATGAACAGCAGCTTCCCGTCGCCACGCGCGCGCATCTGTGGCAAGACCGCCTGTGCGACGCGGATGGCCCCAAGGGTGTTGAGGTTGAGCAGTCGCTGCAGTTCGGCCAGCGGGGTGGCTTCCACGGACGCGTAAATGATGTCGGCGGCGTTCGAGACCAGAATGTCGACCTCCGCGGCGGCCGCGACCGCCGCGGTCACGCTGGCATCGTCGGTGACGTCGAGCGCCAACCGCTCGCTGACGTCGAGGTCCGCGAGCGCGCGGGGGTCGCGGGCGGTGGCCAGGACGCGATGCCCGCGACGGGCGAACTCCGTGGCCAAGGCGCGGCCGATGCCGCGGCTGGCACCGGTGATCAGAACGGACGACATGGCATGTGCTCCTTGTTAGTGGGACGGGCTACGCCGACGCGGCGCAGCGGGAAAGGTTCTGCGGCCTCCTCAAGCGGCGGGCTGTCCGTTGGTGCCGAGAGTCTTTGCGCCAGTGGGTAAATCGAAGACCAGCAGCGTGGTGGTCGCGGTCGCCACCAGCCTCCCCGACGCGTCGCTAACTTCTGCCTCGGCGAATCCGATCCGCGACCCCGCTTTGACCACGGTGCCGACTGCGCGCAGCGTCCCGCTGGCCACGGTGACCGCCCTGAGGTAGTTGACCTTGATTTCGACCGACGTGTAGCCGACGCCTTCGGGCAGCGTGGTGTGCATCGCGCAGGCGGCCGCGGTGTCCAACAGGGTGCACACCGCACCGCCATGCACCACGCCCAGCGGGTTGTACATGGACGCATCCGGCGTGCAGGAGAACTCGATGCGCCCGTTACGCACATCCTCGAGCCGCATGCGCAGCAGCTCGGCGATCGGTGAGGGCGGCAACTGCCCGTCGGCGACCGCCTGCCAGTACGAAAGGCCGGACATCGACGCGGCCGCCGCCTGCGTGGCGACGGGGTCACGCCAGGTGACCACGCGCGACTGCTCCACGCCCCAGCCCACTGAAGTCTTCACGCGCCGGCCTTTCGGAAACTGATCGGTTTACCCACTCGGGCTTAACCTAGCGCTGTAATTACTTCTTGTAAACCGTCCGGTGTACGATGGAGATGTGAACGACGCCACATCCCAGACGCGCCCGGCGGGCGGGCGTGGGGCTCGCGAGCGCATCGAACGCGCCGCGGCGCGGCTCTTCTATCGCAATGGGATCCATGCGACCGGCGTCGAACTCATCGCCCAAGAGGCCAACGTCTCGAAGCGCACGCTCTATCAGCACTTCGCCAGCAAGAACGACCTCGTGGACAATTACCTGCGCGGCTACGAGGTCCGCGGCGGCTCGCCGAATGAGCGGCGGCTGGACGACGCCACCATGTCCCCGCGGGAGCGTCTCCTGGCGATCTTCGAAATGTCGCCCCGGGAAGTATTGCGAGGCTGTCCCTTTCACAATGCGGCCGTGGAATCCGCCGGATCGCTTTCGAGCGCGGACGAGATCGTGCGGGCACACAAGCAGGCTTTCACCCGCCGCCTCATCGCGGTGGCGCAGCAGGCGGGTGCCACCGACCCTCACCTGCTCGGCCAGCAGCTGGCCGTGCTGTTCGAAGGCGCCACCGCGATGGCCACCTCGCTGAACGACACCGCGCCCGTCGTCCACGCCCGCGCCGCCGCGGCCACGCTGATCGATACCGCCCTGCGCCCTTGACGATCCCCTCCCGGTGCTGCTAGACATGGCGTGCGCCCATATTTGGGCGATCGCCCAAATATGGGGATCGAGGTGGCAATGGGCCGGATGGAGGGCAAGGTCGCGTTCGTGACCGGCGCCGCGCGCGGACAGGGCCGCAGTCACGCGGTCCGGCTCGCGCGGGAGGGCGCCGACATCATCGCCGTCGACATCTGCCGCAAGTTCGAGGCGTCGCCGGCCGACGGCGCGACGCCCGAAGACCTCGACGAGACCGCGGGCTTAGTGAAGGACGCCGGCGGCCGCATCGTCACCGAGGTGGTCGACGTCCGCGACTTCGACGCGCTGCGGGCCGCCGTGGACAGCGGGGTCGAACAGCTGGGGCGCCTGGACGTCATCGTCGCGAACGCCGGCATCGGCACGACGGCGGGAAAGCTGCACAAGACCGACGAGGCGCTGTGGCAGGAGATGATCGACGTCAACCTCAGCGGGGTGTGGAAGACGGTGAAGGCCGGCGTTCCGCACATTCTCGACGGCGGCCGCGGCGGCTCCATCGTCCTGACGTCGTCGGTGGCCGGCAACAAGGCCTACCCGCACGTCGGCCACTACGTGGCGGCCAAGCATGGTGTGATCGGGCTGATGCGTTCGTTCGCAGTCGAATTGGGCCAGCGGATGATCAGGGTCAACGCCGTTCTGCCGACGCATGTGAATTCGCCGCTGCTGATGAACGAGGCCACCTACCGCGCCTTTCGGCCGGAGCTGGAAAACCCCGGTCCCGACGACCTGGCGCCGGTGTGCCAGAGCTTCCACTACCTGCCGATCCCCTGGGTGACCCCCGAAGACATCAGCAACGCGGTGTTGTTTTTGGCCTCCGATGAAGCGCGCTACATCACCGGCGTCGCGTTCCCGGTGGATGCCGGCAGCTGCCTGAAGTAAGGATGCATCGATGACCATCACCAACGACACCGACGTCTATTACGACCCCTACGACACCGGCATCATCGCGGACCCGTACCCCACCTATGCGCGGCTGCGCGAAGAGGCGCCGCTCTATTACAACGAGCGGTACGACTTCTGGGCAATATCAAGGCATTCCGACGTCGAACGGGCCCTGGCGAACTGGGAGACCTTCTCCAACAGAAGAAGCGACATCCTGGAGTTGATCCAGTCGAAGTTCGACATGCCGGGCGGCGTCATGATGTTTCAGGATCCGCCCGAACACACCAGGCTGCGCGGCCTGATGTCGCGCGTGTTCACCCCGCGCCGGATGGCCGAGCTCGAAGACCAGATCCGGCGGTACTGCGTGCGGTGCCTGGACCCGCTCGTCGGGTCCGGGGGATTCGACATCATCAGCGAGCTCGCCTCGATGATGCCGATGCGGGTGATCGGCATGCTGCTGGGAATCCCCGAGTCCGAGCAGGTTTCGGTGCGTGACGCCAACGACGCCAACCTGCGCACTAAGCCGGGCGCCCCGATGAAGGTCGCCGACGCCGACTCGATCGCCGACGGGCGGATCTACGCGGACTATGTCGAATGGCGATCGAAGAACCCGTCGGACGACCTGATGACGGTGCTGCTCAACGTGGAGTTCGACGACGAGCACGGGGTGCACCGCAAGCTGACCCGCAAGGAGGTGCTGCATTACACCCAGGTGGTCGCCGGCGCCGGCAACGAGACCACCGGCCGGCTGATCGGCTGGCTGGCCAAGGTACTGGCCGAGCACCCCGACCGGCGCCGCGAGGTCTATCGGGATCGGTCATTGTTGACCCGAACCGTCGACGAGACGCTGCGGTTCGAGCCCACCGGGCCCCACGTCGCGCGTTGGATGGCAAAGGATTTCGAGTGCTACGGCCGGACCGTTCCGGCCGGCAGCGCCATGCTGCTGCTGTTCGGCGCCGCCAACCGCGATCACCGCCGCTATGACGATCCCGACACGTTCAACATCCGCCGCGACAACATCTCCCACATCACCTTCGGCAAGGGCGTGCATTATTGCCTCGGGGCGAACCTGGCGCGCCTCGAGGGCCGCGTCGCGCTGGACGAGATCCTCAACCGGTGGCCGGAATGGGATATCGACTACGACACAGCGCAATTGGCGTCGACGTCGACGGTGCGCGGCTGGGAGCGCCTGCGGGTCGTGCTCCCGTAGGTCAGCCGCGCGGCTTCTTCGGGGTCGGCATCTCGAACCGATCCAGGAACCGGTTCACCAGCTGGACGGCCTCGTCGTGGCCGCCCTTGGTGCCGAGTGTCTGCTCGAGGATCAGGGTGCGCCCGATCGCGGCGATGACGACCGCTATGCCCGCCGGTGGGAATTCGCTTGTGTCAAGGCCGTGTTCGCGGACGACGAAGTTCAGGGCGGTGATCTGCTGCTCGCGCCACCGCTCCTGCCAGGCGGAGATCTCCGCCCGGATCTCCTTGCGATGGTTGGCAAGTCCCATGAACTCCAATAGCAGCCGCGCGTCCTTGGGTTCGATGAGCGTCTGCCAGAAGGCGTGCAGCGGCCGGTCGGAGGCCAGCGCCTCGCTCTGCCGTTCCAGGTAGGCGGCGGCCCCACGCCGGAACACGTCGAGGTACAACTCGTCCATCGTGGGGAAGTAGTAGTGCACCAAGGCCGGTTTGACGCCGGCCTCGGCCGCGACCCGCCGCGACGTGGCCGCGGCGTAACCCTCGTCGACCATGATCCGGCTCGTCGCGTCGATCAGCATGTCCCGAGTTGTCGAGTCCCTGGCCATCACCGACCCTAAATTGGGCGATCGCCAAAAATCAACCGGCCGCCGTGGGGAGTGTCGGGCCACTTGACCGACCTCGCGAAAGGGTGATAGGCAATGTCGAGCCCACGTGCTGGGCGATCGCTCAGGAAGGCGGGTGGGCGCGGGTGAAGACGGCGGTGGTGACCGGCGGTGCGTCCGGGATCGGCCGGGCGGTCGCGGAGCGGTTGCGCAGCGACGGATTCCGGGTCGCGGTCATCGATCTGTCGCCCACCGACGACGGGTTCGGTTACGTCGCCGACGTCACCGACCGCGCACAGGTCGACGCGGCGGTCGCTGCCATCCGCGAGGCGCTCGGCCCGATCCTGGTCTTGGTCAACGCGGCCGGCGTCGAGGGCTTCAAGAAATTCCTGGACATGTCCTTCGAGGCGTGGTCGAAGGTGATCGACGTCAACCTGAACGGGGTGTTCCACACCATTCAGGCCGTGCTTCCCGACATGGTCGAGGCGGGCTGGGGGCGCATCGTCAACATCTCCTCGTCGAGCACGCATTCCGGGCAGCCCTTCATGGCCCACTATGTGGCGGCCAAGTCCGCGGTCAACGGCCTGACCAAGTCGCTTGCCCTGGAATACGGTCCGAGCGGGATCACCGTCAACGCGGTGCCGCCGGGGTTCGTCGACACCCCGATGCTGCGCAGCGCCGAGCGTCGGCAGCTGCTCGGCGGCACGGTCGAGGACCACATTGCCCGCACCCCGGTGCGCCGGGTGGGCAGGCCCGAGGACATCGCGGCGGCGTGCGCGTTCTTTGTGTCCGAGGAGTCCGGCTACATCACCGGCCAGATACTCGGCGTCAACGGCGGCCGCAACACCTGATAAGGATGAGGTGTGCCTCCCAGCTTCCAGGACGTCATCGCATCCAAGTACCTGCTCCTGACCACCTTCACCAAGGACGGCCGCCCCAAGCCGACCGCGATCTGGGGCGTTCCCGACGGCGGCAAGCTGCTCGTCATCACCGACGACGGGTCGTGGAAGGTCAGACGGATCCGCAACACGCCCCGGGTGACGCTCGCGCGCAGCACGGCGTTGGGAAAGCCGAAGGGCGAGGCGGTCGAAGGGGTTGCCCGCGTCCTACCGAAGTCCGAGACGCGGCGCGTTTACAACGCCGTGCTCAAGCGGTACTGGTATCACGCCTGGTGGTTCTATGCGCACTCGATCGTGCGCGGCGGCATCGACAAGGTGCACGTCGGGCTGGAGATAGAGCCGGCGTCCTAGAGGGTCCGTGGCGGCAACGACAACAGGTCACATCAGTCCCCGCAGATTGTGGGTCGACCATGTGCCCGCCTCAGCGCGACAATCGGGCGCCCGAGGGATTTGTCGCTCGGAGGCGGGCACGACAGGTGGCCGCGCCGCCAGGGGCCCATGGGTCAGATGTGATTGCTGGTGCAATCACTCCCGCCGGAAACCGTTATGCGCCAACCGGGGTCGCGGCGTCGCTTTTGGGGTCGATGAGAATCTTCGCGTGCGCCTCCGGATCGCCGAGCGCGTCGAACGCGGCCTCGACCCCGGGCAGCCCGACCGTCCCGGTGATCAGCGGGGCGACGTTGACCTTGCCGTCGGCGAGCATGTGCAGGGTGTCGCGGAATTCCAGCGGGGTGTAGCCCAGCACGAACCGAAGGTCGGTCTCCTTGTTGATCGCCATCGCCGGGCGGATGTGGTCGGAGCCCATGCAGACGCCGACCACCACGACGCGCGAGAACAGCGGGGCGCCCGCGATGATGCCGTCGATAATGCCTGGGACACCGACACATTCGAAGATGACGGGGTGTTTCGGCGTTGCGGCGCCGGCGGCCTCGGCGGCGCGCCAAAAGTGCCACCAGGGCAGCCGCAGCCGTTGCAGCTTTTCGATGGTGCCGACCGCCAGATCGAACGCCTCGAGGATGCCCTGCAGGTGCTTGCTGCTCGCCTCGGTCGCGTAGGGCGAGTCCTGGGCGGGATCGACGACGGTGTCGGCGCCACAGGCCGTCGCCAGCGCGCGCCGGCCCGGTGAGAAGTCGCTGGCGATCACGGTGCGCACGCCGTGCGCCTTGAGCATGCAGATCACCGCGAGACCGATTGGCCCACAGCCGATTACGATCGCGACGTCACCCTTGCCGACCTCGCCGCGCCGCACCGCGTGCCAGCCGACGGCCATCGGTTCGGTCAGGGCGGCCACCTCGGGCGCCAGGCCGTTGGGGACGGGCAACGTCAGCGACTGCTCGACGAGGAGCTGCTCGGCATAGGCGCCCGGCGCCATCGTCGACAGCCCGATCCCGTGCACCTCCTTGCCGCGGCGCAGCAACGGCAAGGCGACGACCCGGGTGCCGGTCCGCGGGGCCTTTCGGGTGCCGGGGCCGTAATCGAGGACCTCGCCGCAGAACTCGTGGCCGAACACGACGTGCTGGTCCGATCGCATGAACGCGTCATAGCCGGATTCGGCCATCACGTCGGCGAGTTCGTCGCAGTGGTGGCGCGCATGCAGGTCGGATCCGCAGATGCCGCACCGCAGTACCTCGATCAGCAACTGGCCCTTGCCCGGCACCGGGGTCGGCTGGTCGACGACTTCGAGTTTGGCGTTGGTACACGTGACGGTCTTCATTCTTCGATCCTCCTACACCGGCGCGGAGTTGAGTCCGTCTCGTCGAGCCTGGGCCCCACCTGAGCGACGCGGTCAGCTGCCGCGCAAGGCCTCGAACGTGTCGGCCACGGTGTCGCGCGGGTCCCGATAGGTGATGCCGAGTTCTCGCTCGCTGGGCGAGTCGTCCGACGCCGGCATCTGCGTGTAGTACTGCATCCCCGCCGACGTGATGGGGGTCTCGAAGGGCAGAAACCGGCCAGCCCGGTCCATTACCGCCCCGGCCACCCGAAGCGCGGCGTCCGGGATGGGAACCGCGACCATGGGGGTCCCGGCGATCTGGCCGAGCATGGACGCGAGCTCGGCCACCGGAACCCGATGTCCGCCAGCGGTGTAGCGGCGCGGCCCGCGCCCCGGCTCCAAGAGCGCGGCGTGCAGCGCGGCCAGATCGCGGACGTCGACGACCAACCACGCCGCGCTGCGCCCCGGAATCGCGTGCATCTGCACCGCGGCCTTGACGCCCTCGCCGGCCTCGCCGAACTGATCGCCGGCCGGGGGGCCGAGGACCATCCCGGGATAGGTGATGTTGACCGGCGCGCCCGCGTCCTGCAGTCCGCGCGCATAAATCTCCACCTGCGCCTTGGACGTTCCGTACCCGTCCGCTCCACCGACGACCGGTAGGTCCGCCGTGAGTGTCTCCAGGCCCGGATGAAACAGCGCCGTGAAGCTCGACACGTGGACGATCGGGTCCAGCCCCAGCTCGACGGACTGGCCGAGGACGTTCTGCGCGCCCTGCATGTTCGTCGTCAGCATCTCTTGTGTCTGGCGCGGGTCGGTGGCCACCAGGGCGGCGCTGTGCACGACGGCGTCGCACCCGCGCAGCGCTTCCCGCACCGAGACGCGATTGGTGATGTCCCCGACGGCGTAGTCCGACACGTCGACACCCAACTTGGCGACGGACGTCTTCAGCCGGGCCGGATTTCGCACCAGGAAGCGGATGGTGTGCCCGGCGTCCGCGATGGCCTTGGCGGTCCACCCGCCGACGAATCCCGTGCCGCCCGTGACCAGAACATGCATGCTGCGATTCTGCACGGGGCTACAGGTGGTTCGCGGCGTAGGTGGCCGCTTGGCCCGTCATCCCGTTCACCGAATACGACACGTGCGCGAAGGCGTCGTTGCCGTCGCCGCAGATCCCGTCGCCCGGCGCGCACAGCTCCAGGGTCTTGGGCTGATACAGCGGGCCGATGGCGATCACCGGCGCGCCGTACTTTTGCAGCCACGGACCCGACGGTGTCCCGAACAGCGTGACGGCGGCAACATGGTTGGCGACATCCGGCGGCATGGGCTTGGGCACCGCCGACGCCGGTACGCCCGGTGGTACGGAAGCCGACGTGACGAAACCGGCTACGGCCGCGCCCTGGGAGTAGCCGCCGAGGACCTCGCGGGTCTTCGGGCAGTTCGCCGCCATCGACTCGATATGCGAACCCGCGTCACGGATGCCGTCGATGACGGTCAGCGGAAAGTCGCTGTTCGAAAAATCGGTGCTGGCGGGGTAATTCACCGGGTACACCCCGAGCGTCCGGCCGCCGATCTGCCCACGCAACGCGTCGACGAATGACCCGCCGACGCCCCCGACGCCGGGCGGTTCACCGGAACCGCGGGCGAACACCACCTCGACGTCGGGACACGGATCGGCGGACGCGCCGGGCGCGGGAGCGCCCAGCAGTGCGAAGGCGGCCGACGCGGCCGCGACTCCCATGGATGTCGTGAATCGGCGCATGTTCGTAGACCTTCGCATTGTCGGTGTCCTTCACCTGGTATTCGACGCCAATTGCGCCGTGGATTGCCAGCAAAAGCGTTTCTCAACCGGGCTGGCCGATCGCAGCAGAAAAGGCCAGCGGGCGCCGAACGTACCGGCGAGCCCGCTGGCCCAATCGTCGATTACTTCTTGAAGGCGTCCTTCACCTTCTCGCCGGCGTCCTTCAGGCTGGACTTCGCCTGGTCGGCCCGGCCTTCGTTTTTGGTGTCGTGATCTCCGGTGGCCTTGCCGATGGCTTCCTTGGCCCGGCCGCCCAGATCTTCGATCTTGTTCTTCGCCTTGTCTGTTCCACTCATGTGCTGCTGACTACCCAGCGGCGGGCCATCTCGAAACCGCAGGTCGTCGCGCCTGTCATGATGGACATCGTGGGCACCGCGGTGGTGGTGGCGATCGTGGCCGTGCTGATGTTGTTGGGCATCGGCATGGTGGTCAATCAGCTGTTTCGGCTCAGGAAGTGGTTGAACGTCCCGCCCCCCGACCAACCGCCCGGCGACCAGGCCCCCCGACCCCCGGAATGAGCTGTGTTCAGCGCGTTTGCCGACTGATAGCTTGATCCCGTGATGGCATCGCGCAGGGGATCGACCCTGCTGGTGACCGACGACGGCTTGCCCCGCGGTGTGTCCGGCGCCGCCGACCCCCATTTCGCCAATGTCATCGGGATCTTCGCCCGGTTGTTCTTCGGCCGCCGTTTTGGCGGCGGTGCGCTGGCCGTCTACATCGACGGCGTGCCCGTCGTCGACGTCTGGACGGGGTGGTCGGACCGGGCGGGCACCGAACGCTGGACCGCCGACACGGGCGCGATGGTGTTCTCGGCGACCAAGGGCGTCGCGTCGACCGTGATCCACCGGCTGGCCGACCGCGGGCTGTTGTCCTATGACGACCCGGTCGCCGAATACTGGCCCGAATTCGCGGCCAACGGCAAGGCCGACATCACGGTCCGCGACGTGTTGCGGCATCGGTCGGGGTTGTCGCACCTGCGGGGTGTCACCAAGAGCGAGCTGATGGACCACGCGCTCATGGAGGAGCGCCTGGCCGCCGCGCCCGTCGATCATCTGCGCGGCGTGCAGGCGTACCACGCCCTGACCTACGGATGGCTGCTCTCCGGCCTGGCCCGGGCGGTGACGGGCAAGGGCATGCGGGAGCTGATCCGCCAGGAAATCGCGCGCCCGCTCAACACCGACGGCCTGCACCTCGGCCGCCCGCCCGAAGGGGCGCCGACGAAGGCGGCCCAGATCCTGATCCCGCAGGGGCGGCTGCGCGCCCCGGTGTTCAACTTCATCGCACCGAAACTGGCGGGTCTGCCGTTCTCCGGTGCGCTGGGGGCGATGTACTTTCCCGGCGTCATCTCTCTCATCAAGGGGGACACCGAATTCCTGGACGGCGAGGTGCCGGCGGCCAACGGCGTGGTGACCGGCCGCGGTCTGGCCAAGATGTACGCCGCGCTGGCCAACGACGGCCGGATCGACGGCAAGAAGTATCTGTCCGAGGAGTTGGCGCGCGGCCTGGCGGGGCAGCCGCAACGCAAGTGGCCCGACGCAAACATGGTGGTGCCCATGCCATTTCACCTGGGCTACCACGAGTCGCCGGTGCCCGGCCTGCTGAAGGGTTTCGGTCACGTGGGTCTGGGCGGGACCCTCGGCTGGGCCGACCCCGACTCCGGCAGCGCCTTCGGGTTCGTGCACAACCGGCTGCTGACCCCGTTGCTCTTCGACATGGGTTCCTTTGCGGGACTGGCCAGTCCGCTGCGCAACGCCATCGAGGCCGCCCGCCATCAGGGCCCGCTCGAGGTGCCGAGGCTCGGCGCGGCGTACAAGTCCGACCGCCGTCGGGCGGCGGTGGCGTCCGGCGGGCGTTAACTCCTTAGAACCCGAAGAAGCCCGACTGGTTCGGCGCCGTGTTGAAGGCGCCGGAGCTCAGGAATGCGGCGCCCATGTTCGCCAGGCCCGAGCTGAAGGCGCCGGTGTTGAACAAGCCGGTGTTGAAGCCGCCGCCGCCTGAGTTCCCGATGCCGACGTTGAAATCGCCCAGACCCGAATTGAAGAGGCCGACGTCGAAGCCGCCACCCGAGTTCATTATGCCGATCGAGGGGCTGGTCCCCGAGTTGAAGAAGCCCACGTCGCCGTCGCCGCTGCCCGTGTTCATGAAGCCCGTGGTGAAGCCGCTCGAATTCGTGTTGAAGAAGCCCGAGCTCAAGCTCCCGCCGCCGGTATTGAAGAAGCCCGAGTTGTCCGTGCCGGTGTTGCCGAAGCCCGAATTGGCAACGGACTGCACAGCCGCGCTGCCCACGCCGGTGTTGAGGGTTCCCGAATTGAACATGCCGGTGTTGACCAACCCCGAGTTCTCGTAGCCGGTGTTGAAGTCGCCACCGTTGAAGTCGCCGGTGTTGTCCGTTCCGGCATTGAAGTTGCCGGTGTTGCCCACGCCGGAGTTGAACATACCCATGTTGTCCAGGCCCGAGTTCCCCATGCCGAAGTTGAAGCTGCCGGAGTTTGCCATACCCATGTTGTTGACCCCGGAGTTCCAGAAGCCCAGGTTGCCGCCCGCCAATGCGTTCGGTCCCGCATTTCCGAAGCCCATATCCAGGCCGCCCGAGTTAGCCAGACCGGTGTCGACGTTGCCGGAGTTGAAGAGGCCGGTGTCGGTGACGCCCGAATTGCCGATGCCAAAGTTTCCGTTGCCGGAGTTGAAGAAGCCGACGTTGTTGGTGCCCGAGTTGAACAGGCCGATGTTGCCGCTGCCGGAGTTCAGGCCGCCGAAGTTGAACTGATTGGTTGCGGTGTTGAAATAGGTGTTGCCGACACCGATTTCGTTGTCGCCGGTGAGCCCGAAGCCGATGTTGTTGTTCCCGGTGTTCCCGGCGCCGATGTTGCCGTTACCCGCCGCGCCGCCGGGGCCCGAGTTGCCGAAGCCGATGTTGTTGCTGCCGAAGTTGCCGAACCCGTAGTTGGCGTTACCGTCGTTCCCGCTGCCGTAGTTCTGGTTGCCGATGTTGCCGCTGCCGAAGTTACCGCTGCCGTTGTTGCCTGAGCCGAAGTTTCCACTCCCGGTGTTGCCGGAGCCCAGATTTTGGTTGCCGACGTTTCCGCTGCCCAGGTTTTGGCTGCCGATGTTTCCGTTGCCCAGGTTCAAGTTGGACGTGATTGTGCCATCGGCGCCGTTCCCGCTGCCGAAGTTGAGGCTGCCGTTGTTGCCGTTGCCCAGGTTTCGGTTGCCGATGTTGCCGTTGCCGAAGTTGGTGTTGCCGGTGTTGCCGGAGCCCAGGTTATTGCTGCCGATGTTGCCGATGCCGAGATTGAAGCCGGGGGCGGCCGCGGCCGCGCCCACGGTGGTCGTGATCGTGCGGACGCTACCGTCAACCTTGCTGGCCGCGGCCAGGCGGAGGGTCCGCGCTTTGGACACCGAGCCGTCGCACGCCGACCTGACGGCAGCGACCATGGGATTGTCGGAGATGGCGACCGTGGCCGCCTGGGTGGCCGCGGCGGGCAGGCTCTGCAGCAGCTGCGGCAGCGACGCCAATTGCACGGCCGCGGCGGACGCACCGCCGTGATAGCCGACCATCGCGGCCACGTCGGCCGCCCACATCTCTTCGTATTGGGCTTCGGCGGCGGCGATCGCTGGGGCGTTGAAGCCCAACAGGTTTGAGCGAACCAGCTGCACCAGCTGGTTGCGGTTGGCGGCGACGAGCACCGGATGCACGGTCGATGCCAGCGCCGACTCGAACGCGCTTGCCACCGCCTTGGCCTGCGCGGCGGCGTTTTGCGCCTGAGCCGCTGCGGTGCTCAACCATCCGCTGTAGGGGGTTGCCGCGGCAATCATCGCCGCCGACGCCGGACCCTGCCAGGCCTGGCCCGCCAGGCCGTTGGTCACCGAGGAGAACGAGTCGGCCGCCGACGCCAACTCGGCGGCCAGCCCGTCCCACGCGGTCGCCGCGGCCAACATCGGACCGGACCCAGCGCCGCTGAATATCAGCGAGGAATTGATCTCCGGGGGGTATACCGAAAAGTTCATCGCCGCAGTCCCTTCTGGGCGCAAGAAGCTGCGGCGGTGCACGCAATGCCAACTGCACAGCGCCCGCCCCCGCAGCGGAACGAAGCAGACTATACGAGCAGACCGTTCGAATGTGGCCGTTTTCGCGAGTTCGGATCAAATCCAAATGACGCGTGAACTTTTCGCCCGTTACACCTTGGCGAAGCCTCTGGGAAGCGTCAGCGGCAGATCGGTGTAGGTGACGATGCCCGGCGGGGCGGCGACGACCGCCGGGACCGCGTTGATGGCGGGCAGCGCCGTCATGATGTGCCCGAGCGCCATGAAGTCGGCAATCGTCTCGGCCTGGAAGTACGGGGGCGGCAGGAAGCCGACCTTTGTTGTCACCGTTGGCTGCCCGTCGATCTGGATGACCCAGCCGTCCTGGTCGATCTTCCAGTCGGGCTCGAGCGTCTGTCCCTTGCGCCACCGGACGTTGAGGTCGATCAACGTCTTTTCGCCGACGACGCCCTGCCAGCTGATGTAGACGCCCGCGACACATCCGGCCGGAATCGTCCAGGACGCCATCTCGAGATCGGCTGTGGTCTGGGCGAATTCGGCCACGCAGCGCACCTCGTCGAGCTCGACGCCGAGCGCGTCGGCCACCAGCCGCACGGCCTCGCCGAAAATGGCGGTCCCCTTCCGGGCCATCTCCGCCAATTCCGGGTGGTCGATCGGCTGGCCGAAGCCGACCGGCTTCTCGGTGTCGGGCGAGTCGTAGAACGTGGTGTCTGCCGCCTCGATGACGGAGACCTTGTCGATCCGGTTGCACACCATTGCCGAGACGATGGCCAGCAGCTCGGCGAAGCCCGGGCTGACCCCGGAGCCGAACATCGTCGAGCCGCCCTTCTGGCAGGCCTCGACGATCCGGTCGCGGCCCTCGCCCAGGTTGGCTCCGGTGATGAACGACGCCGTCGTCACCACGTTGACGCCCGCGGACAGGATGCGGACCAGCTCGTCGACGTTGATCCACATGGGGTTGTAGACGACGCAGTCCGGTTTCAGCGCGAGCAGCGCGTCGACGTCGTTGGTGGCGCTCACGCCCAGCGGCGCGATGCCGACGAGTTCGCCGGCGTCGCGGCCGACCTTGCCTTCTGACCAGGCGTAGCAGCCCACGAGTTCGAGCATGGGATTGTCGGCGATCGACTGCAGCGAGCTCTTACCTACGTTTCCGGTGTTCCACTGGACGACCCGATAGTTGTTTGGCACTCGCTCAGCATAGGGACTGGCGCGGCCGCCGAGAAGCTCAGTAGTCGGATTCGCCGGCCAGGATCTCCGCCAGGAACGCGTCGTGCGGCGGCCGGTCCAGCCGTGCTCTGGCCCACCGGCGAACCCGCTCCCGGGTCTCGCGCGCCTCCGACGTCTGGGCGCCGACGGTCACCGACGTCGCCGACCAATCGTGATCCCAGGCGGCCGCCTCCGTCACCGGGCGCTGCTCGTCGTCGACGAGCGGCAGGACCGCGCCGCCGTGCGCGTCCAGGGCGCCGCTGCCGGTGACGTCCCCGGACCGCAGTCGCACCGCGATGCCGGTGGCCGGCTCCGGGCCGATGACGGCCGCCCGTACGACGGCGACCACCGCCGCGTCGGCCATCTGGACGGTCCAGTCGATGGTGTCCTCGCCCGCGTCGAAGATTCCGGGCGGAACCGCGCCCCAGCCGATGGACGCGACACCGCGGGCGATCGGGACCGCGCCGCGGCGAGCCGCGTCGGCACCGGCGGCCAGCGCGTAGTCGTCGCGCCGCCCGCTACCGACGCTGAGCTCCGCAGCCGGATCATCCAGCGCCGCATACAGTTCCGGCCAGCCGTCACCGTCCACACCGACCTCCTCGGCCAGCCCGGCGCCGGCCCGCACCAAATCGCGGATCCGCGGATCGCCGTCGCGCAGGTGTGCGAGCAGGGCGGGGCCGTGCGGTGCCAGTAGCCCCACCACGTCGGAATCCAGCGTGTCGTCGGTGAAGAAACCCTGCGCCCCGGAGGTCAGCAGCGCGACCTCGACGTCGAGCAGCGCGCGATCGAGGCCGGCGATGCCGTCGAGGCGGCTGGCCGGCCACCACCGCCGCAGCCAATGCCCGACGGCGAGTCGCCGCAGCGCATCGACCGAGCCCGGCACGACGTCCACCCCGGCGAGCTCGATGGTGTGCGGCTCGTCGGCTGCGCCGTCGAGTGCGGCCGCGAGCGCGACGTGCCCGGATTCGCCCAGGACGCGCCAAAGCCAGTCGGCGCGTGACAGATCGGTGAAGGTGATCCGGGCCTCCGAGGCCGCCGCGTCGCCGGGTGGTTCGTCGATCGTCCACGACAGCACGCCGCCGCTGACCTCCAGCACCGCGGCCAGCGGCGAATCGGCGGTGACGGGACCGGTGCTCCACAGTCCGGAATCGGCGACCAATCTCATCCGGCCACCTGCAGTTCCAGCATCGCCTTGATGCGTTGCCGATGGTCGAGGCTCACCGACCGCGCGACGCCCTCCAGCAGCGAGCGCACCTCGTCGACGTCGTCGCACGGTTCCTGCCAGACGTCGCGCCCGTGCAGCCGCGCCCACAGCCGGCTCAGGTAGGGCTGGGCATACGCGGCGAGGTCGTCGACCACCTGCCGTTGGCGCGGGTGGATCGGGCCGCCCTCGGCGAGGTAGCGCCGGGCGTGCAGCACGTAGGCCTCCTTGCGCAGCCGGGCCTGGATCTGGGCCGCCAGCGCGTAGCGGCTGGAGACCGAGGGGTCCAGCGGCGCCAGCTCGACGGCGATCTCGATGCCGGCCACCAGGGTCGCCTGTTTGTCCTCGGACAGCAGCCCCCAGGGTGCCGCGGCCCGGTCGACCTCCTCCTCGCACAGCAGCGGGATGTCGGGCAGCGCATCGCGGTCCAGCGCCCGCCGCAGCGTCGCGCGCACCCGGTCCACCACCGTGCGATCCAGCGGGCGATCGCTGTCGGAGCCGCCCGCGATCGGTGGCTGCCGTTGTGGCTGAGCCGAACTCAAGCCCAGCCCGACGATCGACCACGGCAGCTCGGCCGCCTCGACCCGGGCCAGGGCCCCGAGGTTGTACGGTGTGGCGTCGGCGATCACGGCCGACCAGACCCGCTGCCGGGCCGCCGCGGCGCGGTGGCTGTCGGCCGGCCCCAGCACCGTGCCCAGCTCGGCAAAAAACGCAGCGGCGCCCGTCGGCGCTTCCGGGGCTTGCACGTCGCGCCAGCTGCGGTCGAGCTGGGCGGCCAGCCCGGCCACCACATCCGGGCCCGCCACGTATTGGTGCAGCACCTCGATCGCGGTGCGGTCGCGGCCCTGGTGAATGTCGTTGAGCACCGCGGCCGCCGTCTCGCTATCCTGCGGCGCCGGTGGGCCTTTCGTCACGGCGAGCTCGAAGCATACCGGGAAGTACAATTCCTGGGCGTTGCCGGTGCGGATGCGCTGCCTACGGCGCTCGAGCTTGAGAGTGTCGAACCACGCTGCGGCGGAACGTAATTCGCGCGCGTTGCCGATGATGAGCTCGTGCATGGCCGCTGCGGTCTCCGGTGAGACGACGGGGGCCGAATACTGCGGGTTGGATCGCAGCCGGAGCACCAGGGGATCGATGATGCGCTTGACGGTCCGGCTCAAGGGGCCGCCGTCGTCGCTGCTGAGCACCTCGACGCCGGGGCCGATCGCGCGCCACGCGGCCTCGATCACCGACCGGCGTGGGTGGCCCGCGGCGACGACCGTCGCAACCTGCGAATCCGCGCTCATTCCGACAGGATAGGGGCTCTCCGAAAATATCCGTAGCCGGAAAGTTGGGTTCGGTAGCCGTTTGGGCGTTCCAACCTGGTGGCATGAGGAAGCTGATCATGCTGCTGTCGGGCGTCGTGCGGATCCCGTTCGCTCCGCGCCGCAACACCGCCGGGCCCACCGTCGGAGTCGGCACCGTGCGCACCGTCGGCGACGAGCGCCAGGTTTTCATCGAGGTCGTGGCCGTGTCCGGCGAGACGTTCATCGGGAAACTGGCCCGCTGTGACGGCGATGCCGACGTGTCGATGCTGCGCCCGGGCCTGGTCGTCCTGGTGGCGTTCGATCCCGCTGCCCGCGAGGAGCTTTCGCTGCCCGACGATGTGGTGGCCGTCAACGCGTCCTGGCTGGCGTCGATCTGAGTGCGCTATCGCGCGCCGTCCACCGCGAAACTGACCATGGCGGCCCAATAGAGCGGGCTGGCGGTGAGGACGCCGTCACGCCAGCGGCGCATCTGCGCGCGCTGCCAACGGTTCAGCGCGCACCCCGCGTCGGCGCCGTCGTGCGCGTCGTCCACGGCGACAACGACATCGGCCATCGGGTCGGCTGCGTCGGCGGCGGCGAACCGTCGATAGGCCGCGGATGTGGGCAGTGACCACAAGGTGGCGCTCACCAGCTCGGCGCCGCCCAGGACCATCGCCGCCACGAGGCCTGTCGCCTCGTCGAATTGATAGTCGCCGCCCGATCCGCAGGCCAGCAGGGCGACCCGTGGGGGGATGGGCAGTTGTAAGGACATCAGGTCCGATGCGGTCATCGGGCGATGATCGCCGGTGGGCTCAGCGTCCCCGGGAACATCCGCCGTGCAGGCCAGGTGCAGCGCCGCGCGGTCGGCCTGGCCGTGCGCCGAACTGGCGTGGCCGACATACATGAGCCGGCTGGGGGATTGTGCGAGCTGCTTGGCCAGCCAGACGCGGTCGGCATCCTGACGGCGGAACAGCTCGACGGCGTCGTCGACTTCGGGCAGCACCGGCCGGCGGCGCATCAGCCCGGCGAAGTGTTGCGCCAATTGCGTTGCCGCCGAGGGCCTCCCGAGCACCGAGCCGAGCTCGGAGTCCGGGCGCTGCCCGGGCACCCGGGGGTCGAGGACCAGCACCGGGGGCCCGTGCCGCCGGGCGTCCCAGCCGGCCGGCGCCCGTGGCGAGTGCACGATGTTGGGCGGCACCGCCATCAGCACGTCGACCAGTTCCATCAGCCGATGCCCATCGGTGCGGGCGCCAATATCGTCGAGCTGCCAAGGGATCTGGGCGGCCACCCGGCCGCTGGAGGTGATGGCATCCTGGCGCGCGCGCACGAGCTCTTCCTTGCTCGGCCCCGATTTCGGCACGGCCAGCAGGCCCCACGGCACGCGGGCCAGCCGAGCGCTGGGCGAGACGAACAACACCGCGCGCGGGGTGGACACGCATTCCGTCAGCAGCTGCCAGCCGGGCGCGCCGATGAGCAACACCCCGAGGATGTAGGCCATCGTCAACTCGGTGTCCGGCGCCGCGAATGGACCCGTCGTCAGCGCGCGCTCGATGGCGTCGCGACGGCTTTCCGTGCCGTTGGGCTCCGGTAGGGCGCCGGCCAGTTCCTGCAGCGCCGCGAGCAGGATCGGATCCTCGATCACCCAGTTGACCGTCTTGGACGGCTGCCCGACGATCCGCAAGCTCCCGTAGGTGACGATTCCGACGTCGGCGAAGCGCAGGACGAGAGTCGGCCGGTCCGCGTCACTCATGGCCAGGTGGACCAGACGGGTTCGCCGGCGGTGACCTCGCGGCCATAGCGCTGCAACGCCAGTTCGCGGTAGTGGCTAAGGATCGGCGCGGCATCCGGATGCATCTGCAGCGGCGGCAGCGGGCCCAGCCGCGTGAGCGACCGGCCACCCAGCGCCGGCGGGCCGGCTGCGGCCAGCGCTTCGCCGTCCTCGATGAGCACCGCTGGGGTGGCCGTGGACGCCCACTCGCCGATCTTGGCGCGCTCCGGCTCCATGTCGAAAGTCCCTCGGGCACTGTGATACTCGACCAGCTCGCTGATCAGCTCGGTGTTCTCCCACTCCCACGCGACGGCGAAGGCGCCGGCCAGGATGGGCGCCGAAACGCTGGTCGCCCAACGTGATCGCGCGTCGGCGTCGGCGATCGAATACCGGACCGAGTCGACCGCGAGCGCGGCCGGCACCTTGAGCTCCGCGGCCTGTTCGAGCTTGCTCATGCCGCGCCAGTATTCCGGGGTGCCGATCTCGCCCTTGAGGATGCCGAGGCCCTCGGCCTGCCGCGCCTCGGTTTCCTCCAGCGTTTCGTCGGGATCGCCCGAGCTGTCGAAGCCGAGGTCCGCCAACGCATCCGCGCGCCACACCGTGCCGAGCTGGTTGTCGAGCTGGGCGTATTGCAGCCAACTGCTGCGCGGCGACGAGTCGAGCAGTTCCCGCGCCTGGGCGATCAGCTCGACCGCGTCGGCGAATTTACTCCAAAAGATCGCGATCCAGCTGCGTTGCAACAGAATACGGTGCAGGTACAGCGGCTTTCCGAGTTCGCGCCAGTGCCGCTCGGCGTGCTCCCAGCACTCGTCGGCCGCCTGGAGGGCCCCGGACCCCAGCCGGGTGAAGCCCATGTAGAGCCAGCACCGAGCGATGTCGTGCGCACGGTCGTAGCGGGCGATGACGGGGTAGGCCTCCGAGACCAGTTGCTCGGTGCCGGCGTGGTCGGCAGATGCCCAGCAGGCCGCCGCGCGTTCCAATTGTGTTCTGGCCGTTGCCAGTTCCCAGCCGTTCGCTTGTGCGCGGGCGCCAGCCCGGCGCAGCCAGGGTTCGGCCTCGGCCAGTCGCCCGGTCTCGACGCAGAACCTGCCGTACTCGGTGGCCGCCGCCACCCGCAGATAGTCGCCGAACGGGCTGTCGCTGCGCAGGCGATCCGGATTCTCCAGCGCGGCCAGCACCTGCTCCCATAACGGAACCGACTGCACGTGAAGGTCGTCGTCGCAGAGCGCGCTGGCGCAGAGCATCTGCGCGTAAGTGACCAGGTAGCCGTGCTCGTCGGCGAGGTCGGCGAAATCCGCCTTGGGGGCCGTGTCCGACAACGCGGCCAGCGCCGCCGCGGCGCCCTCGTGATCGCCGAGGGCCGCGGCCAGTCCCGTTTCCAAAAACTGCGCCCGCTGCGAATACCGCACCATCATGTGCGCCACCTCGGCGTCGGACATGCGCACCTGTTCGGCGGCCTCCGGCATGGTGCCGGCGGCAATGCCCGAGTAGACGGCCAGGCAGTCGCGGATGCGCCGGATCGATTCGCGCACTCCGTCATTCGCCCCGCGCGCCAGGTAGATCTCACCGAGCTGTGCCAGGGCTTCCAGCATCAGGTCGTCCCGGTCTTCCCGCTCGATGCGCGGGACCAGCGACAGCAGCAGATCCCGCGCCGAGTTCTCGTCGGCGGCGAACGCCAACCGGCGGGCGTTCTCCAATTCGCCGGGGATCGACACGGCTGCATCATAAGTCCGCCGCCGTGACCGTGGCGAGGAACCGAAGCGGCGGGCGTTTGAGTGAGGGCACGCCCGCCGCTTCGGCGTTCGATCGATCAACCGCAGGTCACCTTGATGCTGAAGTCCTTGGTGATCATCCCGGCCATCGGGTTCTTCATGTCGGCGCCCTGAGCCTGTCCCGTGATGGTGTACGTCTTGCCGTCCACCGACACGTTGGCCGAGCCGACCTTCGCACCCATGCCGTTGCTGACCGACAAGGCGTTGCCGTCGACGAAGAGCGCGAGCGACTCGACCGCCGGGGGGTTCGCGTCGGTCATCACCACGGCCAGCGCCTGCTGGGGCCCACTGGTGGTGCCGCTGCCGATGTCAATCTTGCCGCCGGTCCTGACGCAGGTCACCGCGGACGGGTTCAGGCCGGGCAGGTCGGTGCCGCCCACCTTGACTTGCGCGTTGGTGCCGGTGCCGGTGGAGGCACTGGGCGCCGTGCTCGACGCCGGGCTGGCTGAGTGGCCCCCGCTCGAGCAGCCCACCAGCGCAGAGGCGACGCCGAGGGTTCCAATCGCTCCCACGAGAAGACGTTTCACTGCAGTTCCTTCCTTCATGCGCCGCCCCAGTGGCGTCGTCATGGGCGCAAGTACAGACCGGCCGCGTCGCTACCGATCCCAATTTCGACGGTCACCCGGTAGGCTGCCTCGACACGGCCCCACGAAGGGAGACGCGCAATGGCGAGCGTGAAATGGCTGGAACAGCCTGAGGCGCATGACTTCCCGGCGGCGGCCGACTACCTCGCCTTGCTCGCGGAGCCGGGCACCGCCAACGAGTTGGCCGAAAAGCTGAAGTCCGGAGTCGTCAGCCACAAGAAGGCCAAGGACATCCTGCGGGCGGCGCAACTGAGGCTGCTTCCCGAAGACAATCCGCACGTCGCCGCGGATCTGTCCAAGATCAAGAAGGGGCAGGCGTTGTCACCGATTCTGCTGGTGCGCGGCGACTTCACGGCCGGTATCCCGCTGCAGATCGCCGACGGCTACCACCGGGTGTGCGCGAGCTATCACACCGACGAGAACACCGACATCCCCGTCGTCATCGTGTCATCGTGATCGAGATCGAAGCCGCCGGCGCGGTCCGGGTCCTGACGATTTCCTCCGGGCGCGTCAACGCCCTCGACGTCGAGCTGCTCAGGGAGCTGACCGACGCCCTGGGCGAGCTGCAGCACTCGGGTGCCCCCGCGCTCGTCGTCACCGGCACCGGTCGCGCGTTCAGCGCCGGGGTCGACCTCAACCGCGTGGTGGACGGCGGTGCGGCCTACACCGACCGGCTGATCCCGGCGCTGTCCGAGGCGTTCGAGGCGCTGTTCTGCTATCCGGGCCCGACGGTGACCGCGGTGAACGGAGCCGCCATTGCCGGCGGGTGCGTGCTGGCCTGTGCCTGCGACCGCCGGCTGATCGGCCCGGAGGCACAGATCGGGGCGACCGAGGTCCGGGTCGGAGTGGCGTTTCCGGTCGCCGCGCTCGAGGTGATGCGGTACGCGTGCGGGGACCGCGCGGAAGAGGTGGTGCTCGGCGGCGGTGTTTACCGGGGCGAGGACGCCGTCGCCAACCGGCTGGCCCACCGCGTCGTCGCCGACGATCTCCTCGGGGCGGCGGTGGCGGAGGCCGCCGACCTGGGTGGCATCCCGACGGACGCCTACCGGCACACGAAAGCGCAGCTACGGGCCCCCACCCTGGCCCGGATGCGCGAGGGCGCCCTCGTCGACAGCGAGGTGCGCCAGCTCTGGGGCTCGGACGAGACGCAGCGGCGCATCGCCGCCTACGTCGAGAGCCTGCGGCGCCGCTGAATTATTCGTCGAGCGCGACGCCGCCGCGGGTGCGCCTGCGGCGCATCCGGTGTGAGCCCTTGCCGGTCGGCCGGCGGTTCTGCAATCCGCCCCGCGGCTCGTCGGCAGCTTCGGCTTCCTCGGCGGCCGGTTCGGCTTCCGTCTCGGCCTCGGCGCTGGCCTCGACGGGCTCTTCGGCCTTTTCCGTTTCTTCGGTTTCTTCGGCTTCTGCGGTCTCGTCGGGCTCTTCGGCCTCTTCGGTGACTTCGGCCTCGGTGTCTTCGGCCTCGGTGTCTTCGGCCTCGTCCGCCTTCTGGCGGCGAAGGCCCCGCTTCTTGGGCTGCTTGGCCTTCTTCGGCTTGATCGGTTTCGGCGGTGGCGGCGGCAATTCGGCGATAAACGACAGGTAGAACGCGAAGATGCCGATCACGCCGATCGCGGCGGCGGCGCCGTAGACGGCGAACAACCACCGCCCGGCGTGGTCCAGGCTGAGCCAGATCTCGCTGATCGCCGTGCCGATGATGAGCACGCCGGAAAGCACGTGGGCCACGATGGACCAGAGCCGGATGGACAGGGCGAGCTGGGGCGTCCCCAATTCCGGCTTTCGGGTCCGCAACTGGGTGAACACCACCGGAAGGGCGGCCAGGGCCACCAGGGCACCCGTCACGATCCGAAGCGTCGTCCCCAACGAATGCGTGGTGTCGCCCATCAACTCAGGCCAGCGGGGCAGCACGAAAAAGAAGTAGAGGACGCCGGCAGCGATCGAAAACGACGCGTGCCACGGTATGGCGACCTTGCGCCCCATACGCCTCCTCATGCTGGTGCCGGGGCCACGTCGGCCCGGTACGCCAGCCTAAAGGCCGTTCAGAGCGATTCCAAACAACCCCCGTGCGTGGTCGCGCCTCAAACCGAGGGCGACCGGTGGCGGAGGATGCGGGATTTGAACCCGCGAGGGCTGTTAACCCAACCCGCGTTCCAGGCGAGCGCCATAGGCCACTAGGCGAATCCTCCGTGGGCCATGGTAACCGAGGGGCGCGCGGTCGCTGCCGGTTGTTGTGGGCTTGGGTATTAGACTCGCCGGAGGACCCCGCGCGGCGTCTATCCTGTGAACTCCCCCAGGGCCGGAAGGCAGCAAGGGTCAATGGGCTCTGTCGGGTGCGCGGGGTCCCCTATGTCCGATGTGTGGCGGACCTCGAATCCAGCGTTCAACAACGAAAGGTCCCCTGGTGGCGTTCGACTCCCTCAGCCCTGACGAGCTGGCCGCGGTGCACGCCCGCAACCAGCAGGATTACGCGGAGCTGCAGGCCAAGAAGCTGGCCCTTGATCTGACGCGCGGCAAACCCTCGCCGGAGCAGCTCGACCTGTCCAACCAGCTACTGAGCCTGCCCGGCGACGACTACCGCGACGCCGAGGGCACCGACACCCGCAACTACGGGGGTCTGCACGGCCTGCCCGAACTGCGGGCCATCTTCGGCGAGCTGCTGAGCATCCCGGTGCAGAACCTGATCGCCGGCAACAACTCCAGCCTGGAGCTGATGCACGACCTCGTCGCCTTCTCGATGCTGTACGGCGGGGTCGACTCGCCGCGGCCCTGGAAGGACGAGCCGGCCGTCAAATTCCTGTGCCCCGTCCCCGGCTACGACCGCCACTTCGCCATCACCGAGACGATGGGCATCGACATGATCCCGGTCCCGATGCTGCACGACGGGCCGGACGTCGACCTGATCGAGGAGCTGGTCGCCGTCGACCCTGCGATCAAGGGGATGTGGGCGGTGCCGGTGTTCGGCAACCCCACCGGGATCACCTATTCCTGGGAGACGGTTCGCCGGCTGGTGCAGATGCGCACGGCCGCGCCCGACTTCCGGCTGTTCTGGGACAACGCGTACGCGGTGCACACCCTGACGCACGATTTCATCCGCCAGGTCGACGTGCTGGGCCTGGCGGCCACGGCCGGCAACCCGAACCGGCCCTACGTCTTCGCGTCCACCTCGAAGATCACCTTCGCCGGTGCCGGGGTCAGCTTCCTGGGCGGGTCGCTGGGCAACATCGCTTGGTACCTGCAGTACGCGGGCAAGAAGTCGATCGGCCCGGACAAGGTGAACCAGCTGCGCCACCTGCGCTTCTTCGGCGACGCCGACGGCGTGCGCCTGCAAATGCTGCGCCACCAGCAGATCCTGGCGCCCAAGTTCGCGCTGACGCTCGAGATCCTGGATCAGCGGCTCGGCGACTCGAAGATCGCCTCGTGGACCGACCCGAAGGGCGGCTATTTCGTCAGCCTTGACGTGCTGCCAGGCACGGCGCGGCGCACCGTCGCCCTGGCCAAGGACGCGGGCATCGCGGTGACCGAGGCGGGCGCGTCGTTCCCGTACCGCAGGGATCCCGACGACAAGAACATCCGGATCGCGCCGACCTTCCCGTCGCTGCCGGACCTGCGCGACGCGGTCGACGGGCTGGCGACCTGCGCGCTGCTGGCGGCCTCCGAGTCCCTGCTGGCGTCCTCCCCGTCGAGTGTGAGCTGACGGCTTTCGCTGTGCGCCCAGGGCGGAAAATCCGGCGAATTCCCGCCGCACGTTCACACTGAAAGCCGCGGATGCACACCCGACGCTGCCCGGGCTTTAGTCAGCCCGCGACGGTAGCCTGCTGACCGTGGCCCTCTACCGCAAATACCGACCGGCAACCTTCGCCGAAGTAGTAGGGCAGGAGCACGTCACCGAGCCGCTGTCCATCGCCCTGGAGGCCGGCCGAATCAACCACGCGTACTTGTTTTCCGGGCCGCGCGGCTGCGGAAAGACGTCGTCGGCGCGCATCCTGGCCCGGTCGTTGAACTGTGCGCAGGGCCCGACGGCCAACCCGTGCGGGGTTTGCGAATCCTGCGTCGCGCTGGCGCCCAATGCGCCGGGCAGCATCGACGTGGTGGAGCTCGACGCCGCCAGCCACGGCGGCGTGGACGACACGCGCGAGCTGCGCGACCGCGCGTTCTATGCACCGGCGCAATCGCGCTACCGGGTGTTCATCGTCGACGAGGCGCACATGGTGACCACCGCCGGGTTCAACGCGCTGCTCAAGATCGTCGAGGAGCCGCCCGAGCACCTCATCTTCATCTTCGCCACCACCGAGCCGGAGAAGGTGCTGCCGACGATCCGGTCGCGCACCCACCACTACCCGTTCCGGCTGCTGCCGCCGAAGACCATGCGGGCGCTGGTCGGGCGGATCTGCGAGCAGGAGGGCGTCGTCGTCGACGACGCGGTGTATCCGCTGGTGATCCGCGCCGGCGGTGGCTCGCCGCGCGACACGCTTTCGGTGCTCGATCAGTTGCTGGCCGGGGCCGAGGGCAATCACGTGACGTATCAGCGCGCGCTGGGCCTGCTGGGCGCCACCGACGTCGCACTGATCGACGACGCCGTCGACGCGCTGGCCGCCGCGGATGCCGCCGCATTGTTCGGCGCGGTCGAATCGGTGATCGACGCCGGGCACGACCCGCGGCGTTTCGCCACCGACCTGTTGGAGCGCTTCCGCGATCTCATTGTGCTGCAAGCGGTTCCGGATGCCGTGAGCCGCGGCGTGGTGGATGCGCCCGAGGACGTGCTGGACCGGATGCGCGAGCAGGCGGCGCGCATCGGCCCGGCGACGCTGACCCGCTACGCCGAGGTCGTGCAGGCCGGGCTGGGTGAGATGCGTGGCGCGACGGCGCCGCGCCTGTTGCTCGAAGTGATCTGCGCGCGGCTGCTGCTGCCGTCGGCCAGCGACGCCGAGTCGGCGCTGCTGCAGCGCATCGAGCGGATCGAGACCCGGCTGGGCGTCTCGATCCCGGCGTCGGAGGCCGCCGCTGAGCCCAGCCCACCGCCGCGGCGGGTGACCGTTTCCCGGCCACAGCCGAAACCTGAGCCCACGCCCGAGCCGGCGCCCGAGCCGGCTCCGGCGCCGGCACCCGCTCCCGAACCCGAATCCGCCTCCGCCCCAGGTGAACTCAACGCGTCGGCGGTGCGGACCATGTGGCCGACGGTGCGTGACAAGGTGCGCCAGCGTTCCCGCACCACGGAGGTGATGCTCGCGGGCGCGACGGTCCGCGCAGTGGAGGGCGACACGTTGGTGCTGACCCACGCGTCGGCTCCGCTGGCCAAGCGGCTGTCCGAACAGCGCAACGCCGACGTCATCGCCGAGGCGCTCAAGGACGCGCTAGGGGTGAGCTGGCGAGTGCGCTGCGAGGTCGGCGACCCGGCGCCCGCGCCGACCGCTCCACCGCCGGTGGTGCGGGAAGCGCCGCCGGACGAGCCCGCCGACGCGGCTTCGTCTCAGCGCGACGAAGAGGAACACATGCTCGCCGAGGCCGGTCGCACCGAGGCGGGCCCACGGCGCGATCCGGAAGAGGTCGCACTCGAGCTGCTGCAGAGCGAGCTGGGCGCGCGCCGGATTGACGGCGGCTAGTGGCGACCGTAAGCGCGGCGTAGCCGGGCGCAACGGGTCGCCACCATCGGCTAGGCCGAAGCTAGGGCGTCCACCACGGCCGCAACGGCAGGTCGTCGTCGCCGCGGGCGTCGACGTTGGCCGCCAGCACGTGGTGCAGCTGAAGGTTGTTCTGCTCGAAGGCAACTCGTGAGGCCGCCATGTACAAGCCCCACACCTTAGCCGTCGCCAACCCGACCTCGGCGACTCCCTCGTCCCAATGTTCGACGAGGTTGCGGCACCAGTCGCGCAGCGTCATCGCGTAGTGATGCCGGAAGTTCTCCTCGTGCAACACCTCGAAACCGGCGTCCTGGATCTCGGTGACGATGCGGCCCGAGCCGGTCAGCTCGCCGTCCGGGAACACGTAGCGGTCGGTGAACCCGCCGGCGAACGAGGTCGACTTGTTGTCGTGCCGGGTGATGCAGTGATTGAGCAGCATCCCGCCGGTGCGCAACTTGGACTTCAGGAAGCCGAAGTACGCGGGGTAGTTCTTGACACCGATGTGCTCGGTCAGGCCGATCGAGGAGACGGCGTCGAATCCCGCCTCGGCGACGTCGCGGTAGTCGGAGTGGCGCACCTCGGCGAGGTCCGCCAGGCCCTCGTCCTCGATCGCCCGCCGCGCCCACTTCGCCTGCTCGGCCGACAGAGTGGCACCGATCGCGCGGACACCGCGCCGCGCCGCATAGCGCACCATGCCACCCCAGCCGCAGCCGACGTCGAGCAGCCGGTCGCCCGGCTGCAGCCGCAGCTTCTCGAAGATCAGCCGGTACTTGTTGTCCTGGGCCTCTTCCAGCGTCGCGTCGGCGTTCGGATAGACCGCGCAGGTGTAGGTCATCGACGGGCCGAGCACCCATTCGTAGAAGGTGTTGGAGACGTCGTAGTGGTGATGGATGGCCTCGGCGTCGCGGGTCTTGCTGTGCATGACGCCGGCGGCCACGCGCCGCCACCGCGGCGGCGCCTCCTCCGGCGGTGGGGCGACGGGGAGCAAATGCTCGAGGCCCATCGACCGGACGACGTTGGCGAGCACCCGCGCCGACGGTCGCTTGAAGTCGACCCGGTCCGTCAGCGTCTTGAGCAGCGGGTATGGATCGCCGGGATGCACGCCGTACGTCTGCAGGTCACCCGACACGTAGGCGCGGGCGAGGCCGAGTTCGCCGGGGGCGGTGGCCAGATAGGTCGCGCCGCGAGGCGAACAGAGGTCCAGGCCCAGCTCGGCGTCCTCACTGCCGGCGGTGCTGCCGTCGTACGCGGTGAACTTCAGTGGGTGGCGCCCGGTCGCGGCGAAGATCTCCAGGATCTCGGCCATGCTGAGCTTGCCCGTAGTGGTGTGGCGGGGCTCTTTGGTTGTCGTCATCGCCGTTGCACCGCCTTTGCGTACAGGTCCAAAAGACGCGAGTCGGGGTCGTAGGTCTTTTTCACGGTCTTGTATGTCTCCCCGCCATAGAGTTCGTCAAACTCCTCGCGGGTGTAGAACGAGTCGGAGTACAGCGACTTGTGGCCGTCGAGCTCGCTGACCTTGGCCTCGATGGCACGGTTCGTCACCCCCGCTGCGCTTCCCCCGGCCGCCGGTACCGACGACCAGAACCCAATATTGACGTATGTGTGATCCGGCCGCATCGGATACAGCGGCCAGCCCTCGTGATCGCGCAGTCGCAGGGGGCACAACCAGATCGGGGTGATGGGCACGTTGTCCAGGAACCATTCCAAGAACCCGCAGGTCCGTTCGACCGGCACCTCGACGTCCTGCACCACGCGTTCGCGCGGCGGACGCCCGTGGCGCTTCTCGATCCGGTCGGCGATGCCGAGACGCTGGTCCAGGGCGATGAGTTTCGAGTAGACGCTGCTGCGCCGGTAGCGCCGCGGCCACCAGCGGCGCACCCGCGGGTTCTGCACGCCGAATGCCCGTGAGCACCAAAACCAGTCGGTGTCCCAGCGCCACAGGTAGTCGTGGATCGTCAGCCGATCGTCCTTGGTGGCTTCCACCCCGACCGAGTCGTGCCGAATCGATTGGTAGTAAATGTTTTTCCCGGTGTAGTCGCTGACCGGGCCCGGCGTGCCGGTCCGACGGCCCACGCACAGGTAGCTTTCGTCGGCGCTGAATACCACGCCGTCCAGGTAGTCCACCGGCGTGCCGCCCTGCCCGCCGGTGTCGATGATGCGTTCCATCGCCGCGACCAGCTCGGGCAGCGAGCGGAATCGGATGTGCCGCAGCGCCACGAACGGTGCGACGGGTTCCAGCTCGATCCGTATCCTGGTCGAATAGCCCAGCGTCCCATAGGAATTCGGGAAGGCGCGGAACAGGTCGGGATGCTGGGTGCGCGACGTGGTGAGCAATTCGCCGGCGCCGGTGAGGATGTCCATCTCGAGCACCGACTCGTGCGGCAGGCCGTTGCGAAACGACGCCGACTCGATGCCCAGGCCGCTGACCGCGCCGCCGAGTGTGATGGTCTTCAATTGCGGAACCACCAGTGGCGAAAGGCCATACGGCAGGGTCGCGGCCACCAGATCCTCGTATGTGCACATGCCGGCGACGTCGGCGGTGCGGGATTCGGAATCGACAGAGAGAACGCCGGTCAAACCGGAGGTGTCCAGGCCGCGTGAATCGCGTTTGGTGCGGGCGCGGAACAGGTTTGAGGTGGGCTTGGCGAGCCGGACGGCGGACGTCGTCGGGATGGATCGATAACTCGCCATCAACCGATCGACGCCCGCTGCGTGAGCCGAGAGTGCAGATCCAGGGACAGGCACCACATATACCCTAGTCTTCGAAAACAGCCCGTGCACCAGAGCGCGGGCGCGATTAGCAGGAGGAGTCGGGCCTGATGGGCCAGGTGAGCGCAGCCAGCACGATCTTGATCAACGTCGGGCCCGAGGCCACCCTTGCCGCGGTGGCGGACTACCAGAAGGTGCGTCCGAAAATCTTGTCCCCGCAGTACAGCGAGTACCAGGTGCTGCAGGGCGGCCAGGGTGCGGGCACCGTCGCCAAGTGGAAGCTGCAGGCCACCAAGTCGCGAGTTCGCGACGTGCAGGTGGACGTCGACGTGGCCGGCCACACCGTCATCGAGAAGGATGCGAACTCGTCCATGGTGATCAACTGGACGGTCGCACCGGCCGGACCGGGGTCCAGCGTCACGGTGAAGACCACCTGGACCGGCGCGGGCGGCGTCAAGGGCTTCTTCGAGAAAACCTTTGCGCCGTTGGGGCTGAAGAGGATTCAGTCCGAGGTGTTGACGAACCTGAAGAACGAACTGGAAAGTTAGCGCGCCTGGCCCTGGGTGGCCAGGAAGCCCGCGACACCGCGGACCAGCGCGTCGGCGTATTTCTGGCGGCCGTCGGCCGACTCCATCAGCGCCGAATCCACCGGATTCTTCATGTTGCCGCACTCGACGAGGATCGACGGGTACTGCGCCAGGTTCAGGCCGGCGAGGTCCGAACGTCCGTACAAGCCGTCCTGGCCGATGTAGTTGGCGGGCGGAATGCCCGAGGCCTGCAACTGGTCACGCATGATCCGCGCATACTGCACCGACGGCCCGGCCTGCGCCTGGTTCAGCGGCGGGGCCGAGTAGTTGACGTGAAAGCCGCGCCCGGACGGCGGGCCGCCGTCGGCGTGGATGCTCAGGATCGCGTTGGGGTGCAACGCGTTGGCCGCGGCGGCACGCGCATCGACGCACGGTCCCAGGCCGGTGTCGTCGCCGCGCGACATGGCGGTCCGCACGCCCAGGGCGTTGAGTTCGGCGCGCACTCGCAGCGCGGTGTCCCAGGTGAACGTGTGCTCCATGTAGCCGCTGTTGGTCGACGTCCCACTGGTCTGGCAGTCCTTCGTGCCGCCGCGCCCGGTGGGCACCTGCCGCCCGATGGACGCGTCGTTCGAGCCGTTGTGGCCGGGATCGATGAAAACGACCATCCCGGCGATGTTGGACGGGACGGCCGTCGCCGTCGGCATGATCGCCGTCGACGCGGCAACCAGCGCGCCGACCACCAGTTTGATTCCGACACGCCTGCTCAGTCGTAGGTCCACCGCGCAAAGGTAACGTCGCGCGGTCTACGCTGAGTGTTCCGAATCGCCCGACACCCGCAGGCGAAACCAACTCGAGACCAAGATGCGAGGGGATTGTCATGCAACCCGGAGGCGACATGTCGCAACTGCTCGCCCAGGCGCAGCAGATGCAGCAAAAGCTATTGGAAGCCCAGCAACAGCTCGCCAACTCCGAGGTGCACGGTGAGGCCGGCGGGGGTTTGGTCAAGGTGACCGTCAAAGGCAGCGGCGAGGTGGTCGGCGTGCAGATAGACCCCAAGGTCGTCGATCCCGCCGACATCGAGACCCTGCAGGATTTGATCGTCGGCGCCATGGGCGACGCGTCGGCCCAGGTCACCAAGATGGCGCAGGAGCGGTTGGGCGCGCTGGCCGGTGCCATGGGCGCCCCGCCGGCCAAACCGCCGGCGCCGCCCACCCAACTGCCGGGGCTCTAGACGTTATCCCGACATGTTTGAGGGACCCGTCCAGGACCTGATCGACGAGCTGGGCAAGCTGCCGGGCATCGGGCCGAAGAGCGCGCAGCGCATCGCGTTTCACCTGTTGTCGGTCGAGCCGCACGACATCGACCGGCTGACCGCGGTGCTGGCGAAGGTCCGCGACGGTGTGCGGTTCTGCGCGGTGTGCGGCAACGTCTCCGACGACGAGCGGTGCCGAATCTGCGCCGATCCCCGCCGGGACGGCTCGCTGGTGTGCGTGGTCGAGGAGCCGAAGGATATTCAGGCCGTCGAACGCACCCGCGAATTCCGCGGCCGCTACCACGTGCTCGGCGGCGCGCTCGATCCGTTGTCCGGGGTGGGCCCCGACCAGCTGCGCATCCGCGAGTTGCTGAGCCGCATCGGTGAGCGCGTCGACGACGTCGACATCACCGAGGTGATTATCGCCACCGACCCCAACACCGAGGGGGAGGCGACCGCCACCTACCTGGTTCGGATGCTGCGCGACATCCCCGGCCTGACGGTGACGAGGATCGCGTCGGGGTTGCCGATGGGCGGCGACTTGGAGTTCGCCGACGAGCTGACGCTGGGCCGCGCGCTCACCGGCCGCCGGGCGATGGTCTGACGGTTCCCGACCGCCGCTCTCCCGGGGGATGGGCGACCGCCGAATTTGATCGCGCATGCGCTATCAAATTCGGCACCGACCACATGCCTGTAGCTTTGAGTCGCTATTGAGAGCGTCCGTCACCGGGTCACGACGGCGAAGTTGTCACTGGTGTTCCACGCAGCCTCGAAGGTAGCGATGGAAACCTGTTCGTCGCGGCCCGCCGCGGCGCCGCTGTCGTTGAGGTGCACCAGGTTGGTCTTGGTGTCGATGCCGGTGACGACCACGAAGTGGTTTTCCTGGGAGCGGTCGCCGCCCGAGTTCCAGATGATCCGGTCGTTGAGCCCGACGATCACCTTGCGTCCCTGGTCAAGGTCCTGCTCAAGGGCGCCGATGTTGGTGTGCACGGCGTCGGACGCGATGCCGTAGTGCGCCAGCAGCACCGGCAGGTCCGAGTTCTTGGTCTTGCCGGTGGGCTTGTAGATGGGTCCGGGGTGGCTCACGCTCGGGGTGTTCGCGGCCACGCCGGTGATCTCGTCCTCGGAGGGTTCGCGGCCGGTGATCTGGCCGACCACGTCGGCGACGGCCATCTCGCCGCAATCGAGGTTTTGCTGCTGGTAGCGCCAGTAGGGCGCGGCGGCGACCGGGTCGCCGTGCATGCCCTCATGGGTCGGGGCGGGGGCCGCATCGGCCGCCCCCGCGAACGCGACCATCGAGCCGGCGGCCGCACTCAGCACGGCCGCGAGATCGACAATGCGCGCCGCGGCGGCGAGCCGGGTTCTCGTGTTGCTCATGGGGATCCCTTTCTCGGTGGGGGACTCGAGAAAAGGCTGGGCGGCGGCCCTAGGTGGATTCTTGAAGGATTCTTGGAGCGCAGGTCGGCGGGCTAGCGGGCGGTCAGCCGCTCCCGGCGCAGCAGGTCCACCTCGGGCAGCTGCAGCGGCGCCAGCTCGCCCACCACCTTGGCGAGCAACAGGTCGGCCAGCTCCGGGTTGCGCGCCAGGCACGGCCCGTGCATGTAGGTCGCGACGACGCTGCCCTGCACCGCACCGTCGAAGCCGTCGCCGGCCCGGTTGCCGGCGCCCTTGACCACCGCGCCCAGCGGTGACGCGGCCGGTCCCAAAACCGTTCCGCCCCTGTGGTTTTCGAAGCCGGTCAGCGGTTGTGTCAACCCGGCCGGCAGCGGCTCGCTCACCAGTTCGCCGATGGTGCGCCGGTCCTGCGGCGAGGTGGTCAGGTCCAGCATGCCGACGCCGTCGACGCGTTCCCCGGCCGACGTCTCGTACCAGTGCCCGAGCACCTGGATGGCCGCGCAGATCGCCAGCACAGGGGCGCCCCGCTCCGCGGCGCGCTGCAGGCCCGGGTGCTTGATCAGGTGCTTGGTGGCCAGCCGCTGCGCGTAGTCCTCCGCCCCGCCCAGCGTGTACAGGTCAAGCGACTCCGGAACCGGGTCGGCCAGCGTGATCTCGACGATCTCGGCGGCCACCCCCCGCATCCGCAGGCGTTGCCGCAGCACCAGGGCGTTGCCACCGTCACCGTAGGTGCCCATCACGTCGGGCAGCACCAGCCCGATCCGCACGGTCGAGTCAGCCATGGCGCGCCAATGCTCGCTGCAGCTGCAGGAAGGCGGTGTAGTTGGCGACGACCTCGACGCGCCCGGGCGGGCACGACGCGATGGCCGCCACGGTGTCGTGCACCAGCGTGTGCTCGACGCCCGCGTACCCGAGGCGCACCGCCAGGTCGGTGCCGCGTTCGCCGGCGGCGACGACCGAGGTCTCGTCGAAATGCTCGAACCGCACGTCCCACAGCCAGGACAGGTCCTCGCCGTCGGGCACCTGCCCGTTGACCGCGATCACCACCCCGGCCGCGTGCTTGTCCACCATCGACAGCGCCTCCTGCCAGCCGGCGGGGTTCTTGGCCAGCAGGATCCGCGCCTCGTGCTCGCCGACGCTGACGCTGCGGTAGCGCCCGGCGACCTCGTCGACTTGGGAAACCGCCGCCACCGCTTTCGCCGGGTCGGCGCCCAGGGCGACGGCGGCGGCCACGGCCTGCGCGGCGTTGCCCCGGTTCACCGTGCCCGGCAGCGCCAACCGCATCGGCAGGACCAGGCCGTCGGGCCCGTACAGCGTGTCGTCATCGAACCACCACTGCGGGCTGGGCCGCTTGAAATCGGCGCCGGTGGAGTACCAGTGCCCCCTGTCCCGGACGATGACCTCGCCGCTGCGCGGGCAGCTGACCGAGTCGTTCGCCCACGAACCGCCCGCGGCCACCCACACCACGTTGGGGCTGTCGTAAGCCGCGGAGGTCATCAGCACGTCGTCGCAGTTGGCGACGACGACGGCGTCCGGATGCCGGGCCAGGCCGGCCCGCAGCGTGCGCTCGATCACGTTGATCTCGCCCACCCGATCGAGCTGGTCACGCGACAGGTTGAGCAGCACGATGACGCTGGGTTCGACCGCATCGGAGACGTGCGGCACGTGCATCTCGTCGACTTCTAGGGCGGCCAGCCCGGCACGCCGATCGGCGGCCAGCGCGGCCACCAGGCCGGCGTCCATGTTGGCGCCCTCGGCGTTGGTTGCCACCGGGCCCAGGGTCGCGAGGGCGGCCGCGGTCATCCGCGTGGTCGTCGATTTACCGTTGGTGCCGGTGACGATGACGGTGCGCCTCCCGACCCCCAGCTGGCGCAGCACCGAACGGTCCAGGGTCATCGCCACCAGCCCGCCGATCATCGCGCCGGCCCCGCGACCGGTGACCCGCGACGCCCAACGCGCGCTCGCCCCCGCGGCGAGCGCCAGGCGTGCACGGGTGGTGATCACCCGCGCAGTTTATTAGGGCGATCGCAAGCGCGGCGCTGTGCGCCGGGCGCTGCGGGTCGCCCTCATCGGTTTAGGGCGGGCCGCCCGCATCGATTTCCGTAGGCGATCGCGACACGAGGGCAGAACGACCAGGTGATGTCGGTCCGGCGTGCCATCCTCACTTCATGAACCGGGTGTCCTGGGGGCGGCCGGCCAGCGAGCCGGGCGGGGGTTGGGCCGTTATCGACGTCGAAACCTCGGGGTTTCGGCCGGGCCAGGCGCGGATCATCAGCATCGCCGCGCTGGGGCTGGACGCCAGCGGCCGGGTCGAGCAGTCCGTGGTCAGCCTGCTCAATCCCGGGGTGGACCCCGGGCCCACCCACGTGCACGGCCTCACCCCCGCGATGCTCGAGGACCAGCCGCAGTTCCGCGACATCGTCGGCGACCTCGTCGAGGTCCTGCGCGGCCGCACGCTGGTGGCGCACAACGTCGCCTTCGACTACTCGTTCCTGGCCGCCGAGGCGGAGCTCGCCGAGGCCGAACTGCCCGTCGACAACGTCATGTGCACGGTCGAGCTGGCGCGCCGGCTAGACCTCGGGGTCGACAACCTGCGGCTGGAGACGCTCGCGGCGCATTGGGGTGTGGTCCAGGAGCGGCCGCACGACGCCTTCGACGACGCGATGGTGCTGACCGGGGTGCTGGAGTCGGCGCTCGAGCGGGCGCGCGAACGCGACGTCTGGCTGCCGGTGCGTCCGGTGACCCGGCGCCAATGGCCCAACGGGCGGGTGACCCACGACGAGCTGCGCCCGTTGAAGGTGCTGGCCTCGCGGATGCCGTGCCCGTATCTCAACCCGGGCCCGTATGTCCTTGGCCGGCCGCTGGTCCAGGGCATGCGAGTGGCGCTGGCCGCCGAAGTGGCGCGCACCCACGAGGAGCTGGTCGAGCGGATCCTGCACGCCGGGCTGGCCTACAGCGACGTCGTGGACGGGGAGACCTCGCTGGTGGTCTGCAACGACGCCGCCCCCGAGCAGGGCAAGGGCTATCACGCCCGACAGCTGGGGGTGCCGGTGGTATCCGACGCGCAGTTCATGGGCTGCGTCGGCGTCGTCGCCCGGGGCACCAGCATGGAGGAGTTCACCGACATCAACACGACGAACCCGCAGCTCGCGTTGTTCTGAGCGACCCCCCTTGTATCACTACACCTGTAGTAGTACCGTCTACGCTATGACAACCACTACAGATGTAGTACAGCGCGAGTCGTGGTGGGCTTCCTACCGTCGGCACGGTTATTTCTTTCGCCAAGCGGCGATGCTGACCATCTCGCTCGGTGTGCTGATCCACCTGTACCGGGTGATCTTCGGCGACGACCTCACGCTGAAATACGCGATGACCCTGACGACCGACAGGATCCTGCTGGTCCCGATGACCTATGCGGCCATCACCGGCGTCCTGGTGTGGCGGCGGGTGCGGTTCGCCAACAAGCCGCATCGGGCGTTCTTCACGGCATCGCTGGTGTACATCGCCGGCAGCGTCCCGCTGCACATCTGGTGCTCGTATGTCACCAAGGACCTGTCGCTGTACATGTGGTTTCGGCCGTGGTTCAGCTACCTGCTGTTGATCGTGGTCTATCCCGCCTTCCTGACGATGTTCTGGCGGCTGCGCTACAAAGACTGATGCCTCCCAATTCCGAGCGCCGCGCTCAGCTCCTCGACGCCGCGATCGGCATCCTCGCCGACACCGGCGTCGGGGGGCTGACTCATCGTCAGGTCGACGAGCGGGCGGGCCTGCCCGCGGGCACCACATCGAACTACTTCCGCACGCGCCAGGCGCTGCTCGAAGCCACGGCGGCGCGCACCGTCGACCTGCATTGGCAGCGCGTCGAGGCCTTGCAGGCCGCGATCGGGTCGCTCACCCGCGACGGCATCAAGGCACTGCTGACGCGGATGCTGTCCGACCCCGACGAGCAGGCCCGCGGCTACACGCTGGCGCGGTTCGAGCTGTTCATGGAGGGCACGCGCCGTCCGGAGCTACAGCCGTTCCTCAAGGACCTGCAGGCCGCGGCGGTGAAGTCGGCCACCCTCATCTTCGAGGCGGCGGGCTTCACCCCCGAACCGCAGCAGATGGAACAGCTGAGCCGCCTGCTCAACGGCTACGTGTTCAGCAACCTCACGATCCCGGGTGCCGACGACCCCACGGTGCTCGTGGACAATCTGCTGCGCGCGTTCTTCGACGCCTAACGCGAAGCCCGGTTCACCGCCGAGACCACGGCCCGTAGCGACGCGGTGGTGATCGACGGCGCGATCCCGACGCCCCACACCGTCCTGCCGCCGACCGAAGCCTCCACATACGCCGCCGCCTGCGCGTCGTCCCCCGAGCTCATCGCGTGCTCGGAGTAGTCCAGCACGGCG
Organism: Mycobacterium sp. IEC1808; assembly: GCF_002101935.1. NCBI lineage: Bacteria > Bacillati > Actinomycetota > Actinomycetes > Mycobacteriales > Mycobacteriaceae > Mycobacterium > Mycobacterium sp. IEC1808. The sequence goes on from NZ_LQPV01000008.1 coordinate 41,627, forward strand.
ACGTCGAACCCGACGGTGCCCAGCGCGTGCACGAACGCCGCGAGCGGGCCGTTGCCGACACCGACGATCTCGGTCTCTACCCCGTTGACCTTGACGGTCGTGGTGATGGTCGTTGTGCCGCCGTCCTCCTCGGAGGCGTCGACCCGCTGCTTGATGCGCTCCAGCGGCCAGATCGGGGCCAGGTACTCCTCGGAGAACGCCTCCCACATCTCCTTGGGCGACACCTCGCCACCCTCGCCGCCCGTGCCTTCGGCGATCTTCTGGATCACCTGCGAGAACTCGATCTGCAGGCGCCGCGGCAGCGCCAGGCCGTGGTCGGCCTTCATGATGTATGCAACGCCGCCCTTGCCGGACTGCGAGTTGACCCGGATCACCGCCTCGTAGGTGCGTCCGACGTCCTTGGGGTCGATCGGCAGATACGGAACCTGCCAGAGCATGTCCTCGACGTCGGTGTCGGCGGCATCCGCATCCACCTTCATCTGGTCGAGGCCCTTGTTGATGGCGTCCTGGTGGCTGCCGGAAAACGCGGTGTAGACCAGGTCGCCGCCGTAGGGGTGACGCTCGTGCACCGGCAGCTGGTTGCAGTACTCAACGGTGCGGCGGATCTCGTCGATGTTGGAGAAGTCGATCTGCGGGTCCACGCCGCGGGAAAACAGGTTGAGCCCCAGGGTCACCAGGCACACGTTGCCGGTGCGCTCCCCGTTGCCGAACAGGCAGCCCTCGATTCGGTCGGCGCCCGCCTGGTAGCCCAATTCGGCTGCGGCGACGGCGGTTCCGCGGTCATTGTGCGGGTGCAGGCTGAGGATGACCGACTCGCGGTTGGCCAGGTTGCGGCTCATCCACTCGATCGAATCGGCGTACACGTTGGGCGTGGCCATCTCCACCGTGGCGGGCAGGTTGAAGATGATCGGGTTGTCGGGCGTCGGCGCGATGATCTCGCCGACGGCGTCGCACACCTGCTTGGCGTACTCCAGTTCGGTGCCCGTGTAGGACTCCGGTGAGTACTCGAAACGCCACTGCGTGCCCGGGTACTTGGCGGCCTCCTCGACGCACTTACGCGCGCCGTCGGTCGCGATGGCCTGCACGGCGGCCCGGTCGGCGCGAAACACCACACGGCGCTGCAGGATCGAAGTCGAGTTGTAGAAGTGCACGATGGCCCGCGGCGCGCCCTCGCACGCCAGGAAGGTGCGCTCGATCAGCTCCGGCCGGCACTGGGTCAGCACCTGGATCGTGACGTCGTCGGGAATGGCGCCTTCGCTGATGATCTCGCGGACGAAGTCGAAGTCGGTCTGGCTGGCCGACGGGAACCCGACCTCGATCTCCTTGTAGCCCATCCGCACCAGCAGGTCGAACATGCGTCGCTTGCGGGCCGGGCTCATCGGGTCGATCAGCGCCTGGTTGCCGTCGCGCAGGTCCACTGCGCACCAGAGCGGGGCGCGGGTGGTGACCCGGTCCGGCCAGGTGCGGTCGGCCACGCGGATGGGCTCGACTTCCTCGGCGAAGGGCCGATACCGGCCGATCGGCATGGACGAGCCGCGCTGCGGATTCCAGGCGGGTTGTTCGGGTCCGGGTGGGCCGGCGGGTTTGACAATGGTGCGGGCCGACTTATAGGCGTCGGGCGAATCTGGATTGGTCACGATAGTTGCTCCGGGGGATGAGAAGGAAACTCAGACCGGCGCATCGCGAACTCCCGCGACGGGAGGCCGGTCTTGATCAGACCCCGTCGCGGCGTCCGAGGAGGAGCACCCGCTGCACGTTGTGCACTCTACCGCGCGCGGGCTGGGCGCCAAAACTCGATGCGCTCCGTGAATGAGGCGTCACCGTCGCGGGGTCCGCCTGGACCTGCCCGCTCGTCCCCGGCGGGCCGTCGTCGCTTTTGTCGTGTCCTTGAGCGTCACCCTGAACTGCATCGCGCGGTAGGGCCAGCCCGTCGCCGTGTCCCACTGGGAGACCACCAGCCCGACGCCGCCCGGAACGTCCAGGCGCGAGCCGGGAAGAACGTATCCGCCGTACAGCTGCGCGACCCGGTTGTTCGGCAGGTCTTGTGCGTCCCAGGTCGTCCCGATCACCGGCGTTTGGATTTCCGTCTCGTAGAGGTTCGCGGTGGGGTCGTCGATGGTGCGGTATCCCAGCGCGTACTCCGAGGACAGGAAGCCGCCGAGGATCCACGTGCCGGTATCGAGCCTGCGCAAGGTCAGCTCGCCCCAGGTCTCCCCCGGGGGTGTGATCGGCGTGGGCGCGTTGCCCCACGCCCACTGGTTATCGGCCCAGCCCCAGCCGGAGTACTTGGCCTTGTTGCCGATATCGCCCGGACGCACGCGGCGCAGGATGATGCCCTTGTCGCGCTGAAAGCCGGTGGAGACGATGTACACCCAACCGTCGTCGGGGTCGTAGTCCCACGACCACAGCTGTGCGAAGCCATCGCACACCGACGCGGAAAAGGTGGCCTTGGCGCCCATCGCTCGCCAGGTGACGCCGTTGTCGGTGGAAGCCCAGATCCCGGTGCGGGTCACGTTTCCGAAGCCACGGTTGACGATGGCATGCAGATACATCATCTGCCCGATGACCAGCACGTCCGACGGGATCACGGTGCTGATCCCGCCCTGTTTCCACGGCGGGCCGTCGTGGATGTACTGCCACAATTGCTGGGCGTAGTCAGGGTCAACGCCGCCCGCGCTCTCATACCGGATCTGGTTGTTCGTGTCCCCGCTGCCGATCAGGGCGACGGGGGCGCGCCAGTCGCCCTGCCCGACGGCGAGGCCGGAGAAGGTGTCTCCGAACACCGACACCAGCTTGCCGTTCGGAGCGACCGCGCACACGCCCAGGTCGGTGCAGGTGACCCCCCATTTGTCGGTGATACCCGGGCCGGTGATGTCCCCCACGTAGCCCTCGACGGGCGAGTCTGTTGCCGCGCAACGACTTTCGCGCCTCCACCGGTACACCGTCGAGCGGCTGATGCCGCTGTCGGCCGCCACCGTGGCGACCTTCTCTCCGGCGTGCACCCTGCGCAGTGTCTGGTTGCGCAGGGCGGCATCAGCCTTCCGCATGGCTCCTCCGCTTTGGTCGAGTTCATCCGAGCACATCACGTCAGCGGGGCGGCGGCACGCGTAGTGCGCTACCTGTGTTCCCGGCAGCGCTCCGCTCCTCGACAGATGAGGTAGCCCACTACGCATGCCAACCCCGGATCGCCGCCCCTACGGTCGACCTACCACCCAGATCAGGAGGATTCGATGACAACGTTGCAAGAGGCCGGCCGCGTCAAAAGCGAAGAGCCACCGCAGGACTGGAGCCACGTCCGCGGATTCGGCTGGCGCCCGCAGCTCCCGGACGCCCGCGACATGCTGTACATGCCCAGGCTCAAGGGCACACTGCCCCCCGCATACGACCTGCGTCCGTCGATGCCGCCGGTGTACGACCAGGGCCAGCTCGGATCGTGCACCGGAAATGCCATCGCCGCCGCGATGGAGTACGAGCGGGATCGGCAGGGCTTGCCCGATTTCGTCCCTTCGCGGTTGTTCATCTACTACAACGAGCGCGCGCTCGAAGGCACCGTGTCCAGCGACTCCGGCGCGATGATCCGGGACGGCATCAAGGTGGTCAACCGTGAGGGCGTATGCCCGGAGACGCTGTGGCCCTACGACATCGGCGTGTTCACCGTGAAGCCGCCGAAGCGCTGCTACGTCGCCGCGGCGAAGGACAAGGCGGTGCAGTACGAGGCGATCCAGACGTTGGGGCAGCTCAAGGACGCCATCGCCTCGAACCTGGCGGTCGTGTTCGGGTTCACGGTGTACCAGAGTTTCGAGTCGCAGTCCGTCGCGCAAACGGGCGTGATGCCGATGCCCAAACCGGGCGAGGCCACCGTCGGCGGCCACGCCGTTCTCGCGGTCGGCTACTCGGATCCCAAGGGCCACTTGATTGTTCGCAACTCGTGGGGGCCCGCGTGGGGCGACCAGGGCTACTTCTACATGCCTTACCAGTATCTGACCGGGTCCAAGGACGCCTCGGACAGCTCGCCGATCAACAGGGCGCACCTGGCGAGCGACTTCTGGGCGATCCAGGCGGTCTCCTCGTAGCACCTGACCGCGCCAGGTGCCCGCGAAGGCGCCCGCCCTGTCCGGTCGGCGGACGAGCGGGCGCCCCTTCATCAGCGCCAACGGGTCGACGGCGGCAAAAACGATTCGCCGTCACACGTATTCTGTTGTGGACCTATACACGGACCGAAAGAGCAACAGTGGCGCTCGTCGTGCAGAAATACGGCGGATCCTCGGTGGCCGACGCCGACCGGATCCGTCGCGTCGCCGAACGCATCGTCGAGACCAAAAAGCAGGGCAACGACGTCGTCGTCGTGGTCTCGGCGATGGGCGACACCACCGACGACCTGCTGGACCTGGCTCAGCAGGTGTGCCCGGCCCCGCCGCCGCGGGAGCTCGACATGTTGCTGACCGCCGGTGAGCGCATCTCCAACGCGCTGGTGGCCATGGCGATCGAATCGCTCGGCGCGCAGGCCCGCTCGTTCACCGGTTCGCAGGCCGGCGTGATCACCACCGGCACCCACGGCAACGCGAAGATCATCGAGGTCACGCCGGGACGGCTGCGCACCGCGCTCGACGAAGGCCGCATCGTGTTGGTCGCCGGCTTCCAGGGGGTCAGCCAGGACACCCGCGACGTCACCACGCTCGGCCGCGGGGGTTCGGACACCACCGCGGTCGCCCTGGCCGCCGCGCTCGGCGCAGACGTCTGCGAGATCTACACCGACGTGGACGGCATCTTCAGCGCGGACCCCAGGATCGTGCACAACGCCCGCAGGCTGGACACGGTGACGTTCGAGGAGATGCTCGAGATGGCGGCGTGCGGCGCCAAGGTGCTGATGCTGCGCTGCGTGGAATACGCTCGCCGCTACGACATTCCGGTGCACGTCCGCTCGTCGTATTCGGACAAGCCCGGCACCATCGTTAAGGGATCGATCAAGGACATAGGTATGGAAGACCCCATCCTGACCGGCGTCGCGCACGACCGCAGCGAGGCCAAGGTGACCATCGTCGGCCTGCCCGACATCCCCGGCTATGCCGCGCGGGTCTTCCGGGCCGTCGCCGACGCCGACGTGAACATCGACATGGTGCTGCAGAACGTGTCCAAGGTCGAGGACGGCAAGACCGACATCACCTTCACCTGTTCGCGCGACAGCGGCCCCACCGCGGTGGAGAAGCTGGACGCGCTGCGCGACGAGATCGGGTTCACCCAGTTGCTCTACGACGACCACATCGGCAAGGTGTCGCTGATCGGGGCGGGCATGCGCAGCCACCCCGGCGTCACCGCGACCTTCTGCGAGGCGCTGGCCGCCGTCGGCGTCAACATCGAGCTGATCTCCACTTCCGAGATCCGGATCTCGGTGCTGTGCCGCGACACCGAACTAGATAAGGCCGTCGTGGCGTTACACGAGGCGTTCGGTCTCGGCGGCGAGGAGTCGGCGACGGTATACGCGGGAACGGGTCGGTAGATATGGGTGCCAATGGGGTGTCGATCGGCGTAGTGGGGGCCACCGGCCAGGTGGGCCAGGTGATGCGCCGGCTGCTCGACGAGCGCGACTTTCCGGCGACCACCGTGCGGTTCTTCGCGTCCGCCCGCTCGCAGGGCCGCAAGCTGGAGTTCCGCGGCCAGGAGATCGAGGTCGAGGACGCCGCGACGGCGGACCCGTCGGGGCTCGACATCGCCGTCTTCTCGGCCGGCAAGACGATGTCGCTGGTGCAGGCGCCGCGGTTCGCCGCCGCCGGAGTCACGGTGATCGACAACTCCTCGGCCTGGCGCAAGGACCCGGACGTGCCGTTGGTGGTGTCGGAGGTGAACTTCGCGCGCGACGCGCATCGGCGACCCAAGGGCATCATCGCCAACCCGAACTGCACCACGATGGCCGCCATGCCGGTGCTCAAGGTGCTGCACGACGAGGCGCAACTGGTGCGGATGGTGACCTCGACGTATCAGGCGGTATCGGGTAGCGGCCTGGCCGGTGTCGAGGAGTTGGCGACCCAGGCGCGCGCCGTCATCGACGGCGCCGAGGAGCTGGTGTACGACGGCGGCGCACTCGACTTCCCGGCGCCGAACACCTATGTGGCGCCGATCGCGTTCAACGTCCTGCCGCTCGCCGGCTCGCTGCTGGACGACGGTTCGGGGGAGACGGACGAGGACGCGAAGCTGCGCTTCGAGAGCCGCAAGATCCTCGGCATCCCGGACCTGTTGGTCAGCGGCACCTGCGTGCGGGTCCCGGTGTTCACCGGTCACTCGCTGTCGATCAACGCCGAATTCGCCCGGCCGCTGTCGCCCGAGCGGGCCCGCGAGCTGCTCGACGGCGCCCCCGGCGTCAAGCTCGTCGACGTGCCGACGCCGCTGGCCGCCGCCGGTGTCGACGAATCGCTGGTCGGCCGGATCCGCCACGACCCGGGCGTCCCGGACGGGCGGGGCCTGGCGCTGTTCGTGTCGGGGGACAACCTGCGCAAGGGTGCCGCGCTGAACACCATCCAGATCGCCGAGCTGCTGGCCGCCGAACTATAGTTCCCGGGTGAGCTCGGCCCGGGTCGCCCTGCTAAGCGTCTTGTGTTTGGTTGCGCCCCAGCCTGTTTGGCAAGCGCGCGCCGATCCACCGGCGCCGGCGCCGGAGCCCGTCCTGCAGCCACTGGCGCCGGGTCAGGTGGTGCGGATCGGGCCGACGGCCGGCACCGGAACCCCGACGGGCGACTACGGCATCGGCGCGACGGACCTGTGTGAGTTCGTCGAGTTTCCCACCGAGCTGTTGCAGGTCTGCGGCGACAGCTTCGCCGGCCAGGGCGTCGGGTTCGGCGGCTGGTACTCGCCGATCGCACTGCACGTCGACACCGCGTCGGTCGACGACCCCGCCGGGGTGCGCTACACCGGCGTCACCGGAGTCGGCAAGCCGCTGCTGGCCGACCCCACGCCGCCCGGCGACTCTCAGCTGCCGGCCGGGGTGGTGCAGGTCAACCGGCGCAACTACCTGATGGTCACGACGACGAAAAACCTTGAGCCGCAAAGCTCGCGGCTGGTGATGGCCGAACCGGCGCGCGGCGGCTGGCAGACCGTCGCCGGGTCCCGCCGCGACGGTTCCTATCAGGGTGGCCGGCAGTCGCAGATCAGCGGCTACTACGACCCGATCCCCACCCCGGACTCACCGGGCGGCTGGGTGTACATCGTGGCCAACAGCTTCACGCGGCGAGATCCCGTGCTGCTGTACCGGGCCACGCCGCAGACGTTCGTCGACCGGTCCCGGTGGCAGGGCTGGGCGTCGGGGCCCGACGGCGGATGGGGCAGGCCGCCGACGCCTTTGTGGCCGGACCAGGTGGGTGAGATGTCGATCAGGCAGATCGACGGCAAGGCGGTGCTGTCCTACTTCAACGCCAGCACCGGCAACATGGAGGTCCGGGTGGCCGACGACCCGACATCGCTGGGCACCGCGCCCGTGACGACGGTGGTGCAGCACGACGAATGGCCGGATCCGGCCGAAAGCCTGCCGCCCCCCTACGACAACCGGCTCGCGCAGCCCTATGGCGGGTACATCTCGCCAGGGTCCACTCTCGACGAGCTGCGCATCTTCGTCAGCCAATGGGACACCCGCGCCCGGGCGCGCGCGCCGTACCGCGTTATCCAGTTCGCGGTCAACCCGTTCAAGCCCTAGTCGAGGGCGTTTTCGGGTCCGTCAGCGCCGACGGCGTTGTTCGAGCAGGACGCCCAGCCACAGGAAGGCCGGCGGGGCCAGGACGGCCCACGCGAGCAGCGCGACCATGATGATGTTGCCCGCGGTCACGGTTCCTCCGGCGGGGATTGCGGCGTTGGTAGCAGCCGATGTTGCCAGACCCGGTATCGGCGTTCAACGAATCGATCCGAGACGGGGCCGGCTACGTTCCGTTCACGCCCGGCAGGCCGAGCAGCCCGCCGCCACCGCCTGCGCCGGCGTTGCCCTTGGTTGCGCCTGTCCCCGGGTCACCGCCGTTGCCGCCGTTGCCGATCAGCCCGGCGTTGCCGCCGTTACCGCCGTCCCCGCCAACGGCGCCCAGGGCGTCGCCGCCGGCGCCGCCGGTGCCGCCGCCGCCGACCAGCTTGCCGCCGTTGCCGCCGGCCCCACCGTGGCCGCCGGTGCCGGTGTCGCTGAGACCGCCCGCGCCACCACCGCCGCCGGTGCCGAACAGGATGGCGGCGTTGCCGCCGGCCCCGCCGGCACCGCCGGTGAGCTCGCCGAATCCCCCGATGCCGCCGGCGCCGCCGGTGCCGAACAGGAACCCGGCGTTGCCTCCGGCGCCCCCGGCACCGCCGTTGTTCGCACTGCCGAATCCGCCGGCGCCACCGGCGCCGCCCGCGCCGAACAGGATGCCGGCGTTGCCGCCGGCCCCGCCGTTACCGCCGATGTGGCCTGCGCCGCCGGCCCCGCCGGCGCCGCCGGCGCCGAACAGCAGGTGGCTCCCACCGGCCCCGCCGGCCCCACCGGTGCCACCGTTGCCCAAAATCCATCCGCCATCCCCGCCCTTACCGCCAGCGACTCCGGGGGTAGTGCTGTTCGCGCCATCGACGCCGTCGCCGATGAGCGGGCGCCCTGACAGCGTCAGGAAGGGCGCATTGATCAGGCCGAGCACCTCGTCTTCCAAGGTCTGCAGCGGTGAGACATTAGCGGCTTCAGCAGTGGCATACGCGCGCGCGCCCTCGGCCAAGACCCGCACGAACTGGTCGTGAAACGCAGCCGCCTGTGCGCTCAGCGCCTGATATTCCTGGCCGTGGGCGGAAAACAGGGCCGCGATCGCCGCCGACACCTCGTCGGCGGCGGCGGGTATGACAGCAGTTGTCCGTGCGGCCGCGACCATGTGGGCCGCGTCGACGTTCAAGCCGATGGCTGCCGAGTCACCTGCCGCCGACGTCATCATCCCTGGGTCCGCAATCACACAGGACATCTCGCCACCTCCTTGGCCGCCCACTTAGAATGCGGTCTTCCTCGGGGATCGGTATGAGTAGGCGATTACTTCTTTCGACAACCGGCGGGCGAAAGCCTTACTTGCGACGCCGGCCCCTTCCACGACCGGAGTCTTGGGCAAGGGCTGGTCAGAGCGCGTTTGGTCAGGGCGCCTTCGCGAGTCGGAAGGTCAATGAATATGACTGCGGCGGATGGTCGCAGACGCCCCGGTTTTGGATGACTTGGACCGTGCCGGCAAGGGTGTTCGGATCCCACGTGTAGTGGGCGTTCGCCGCGTTGCCTTCCGTGACACCCCCCTTACACACGATGTCCTCGGTGCTATCGAGCGTCCACTGACCATCCACCAACGTCGCCCGGCCCGCGAGGCCGGAAGCCGGGCTCGACAAGTCGGCGCACCCGTCACCGCACGGGGTGAAGTACCAGTTCTCGGTAAATGTCCGGCCGCCGCCGGCCGGATCGGTGGTCTTGATGTAGTGACCATTCATCATGGGAGCGGCGTACGCGGGAGCGGCCGCCCCGACAGCTACGGCGGCGAAGGTGGCCGCGGTGGCAAAACTTCGGGCGGCCGGTAGATCAGCCCTCGACACGCGTTTAGCTTGACACCACCAGGGCCCGCGTGGCGGTCCGAGCATCCGCTGCTTACCCTCCTTCAATGCACGGCAAGAAAATTGCTGTCGCGGGCGCGGCGATACTTCTCGCAGGTTGCGGCGGGTCCGGCAAGACGGCAACGACGGTGACGTCCGCGGTGGAAATCACGAAGACAGTCACCGTGACCGCTCCCCCGCCGCCGTTCGCCCCCAGGACCGTCATCGAGACCGACGGCACCTATCGGGTCGGTATCGACATCGTGGCGGGCACCTATCGCTCGGGAGGTCCCAGCCCTGAAGGTGGGTCCGACTGCTATTGGGCGCGGCTGAGCAGTCTCAATTCAACCCACATCATCGATAGCGACATCGGCACTGGTCCTCAGGTGGTGATGATCGCGCCAACCGACAAGGCGTTCTTGACGCGTAGCTGCCAAACCTGGCACAAGACCGACTGAGTTGCTTTCAGAGCGTCGCGGCTACGGGTTCTCCTCGATGACGCACTGCACAATCGTGGCGGCGGTCTGCTGGTCGAATCCCATCCCCGCTACTTTCTGAGCCTCCGCGGCGGGGGAAACACCAGATTTGAGGTCCTGCTCGATAACTCCAACGCGTTGGAAGTTTTGTGGGTCCGGTTCATTCAGCGGTAGTTGCTTGATGCCTCCCACGCAACGAGTGAAACCGCTGTAATCAGCGTGGGCGGGCGACGCTCCCAGCAGCGCGATGGCGATGCCCACCGCGGCAGCGAAATAGGTGAAACGCATGGTCGCATCGTATCGCCGCGCATGCCGGAGACAAAGGAATAAGCAAATTGCGTTGCAGCGCAATGGCTTAGTGTGTCACGCCCGCTCGGCCTTCATATCCATGTCGATGGTGCCCTGGCACGCGCCGCTGAGGATCTCGGTGTGCATGACGCCAGAAAGAGACCCGTCGGGCTGGGGCGTGTAACGCACGGTCGAGTGGGCCGGATTCCATTGGATGCTGGTGTCGGGCATCATGCAGTCCCACTGAAAATCGCTGACCTGGGTCCACGACGACCCGTCCCAGGTGAATTGGACCGGTTGCGGAACTGTCGGGTTGCTCGGCGGGGGGCCGCTGACGATGGTGGCGACGCATTTTCCGCTCGAACAGCTCGAGCGGAACCCGTAGGTGTCGGTGTGCTGGACCTCGGGGTCACCGACCGCCATGCTGGTCCCGGATTTCGGGCCGACCATGAACGTGATCGCGTAGGTGCCGTTCCACGACGCGGCGTCGGCGGATGCGGCCGGGGCAAATGACAGGGCGAGAGCGAGCGGCGCGGTACACAAACCAACAAGACCGCTCAGACCATTTGGGGTCATTGGCTTCTCCTCTCAGTCCGCGACAACTGCGGAAGCAGAGCGAAGTGCATATACCCCATCTTTACCCTTATTCCACGCCGGAAAAGGGGCGGGATAGTTTTTTGCGCGGGCTAGGGACCGCTCAGCAATGAGCGGCCCAGCATCGCTGCAGCGGGCAATAGGTCGCGTGCGCGATTCTCACCATGGAGCCGATCTCCCCGAACGTGACGTTCCGCGGGTCCAAAGTGGAGTGGATGTTTTGGGTGATCTGGTCGTAGGTCCAGCCCCACCCGAGATCGTCGCAGATGAGCCGCCCCATTGCGGTGAGGGCCTCGTCGTGGTCCGGCGGCCAGCTGAAGCCGGCAGCGTGCAGTTGGGACAGGTACGCGTCGTCGACGGGATCGGCCGTCGCGATCGCCGCGCCGGAAACCAGGGCGGCGCCGGTCACGACGGGAATGGCCAGCGCGGCGAGCCAGCGAAGTGAGTACATTTGATGCGCTCTCTTTCTCCTCGGCGTTGAGGTTGCCGTAGAAGAATAGTGGAGAGCCGGGAAAAAGCAGATTATGAAGAGTTGAATAGTCGGCTTTTGAAGCGATTATCTACGCGGCGTGCGGGTGATGCGACAGGGCTTGTGCCGGAGTCTCTTTCGCGTCGACTTGCCCCGCCCACTCCGAGCGAAGATGGGTCACCGGGGCCGGGTGTGCGTCGTCTCGGCCCCAGCGGTGCGCAATCTTGCGGTAGATCCACGCGACGGACGCCACCACCGCGACCGCGACGGCCAAGACCGCCACCGCGTCGCCGAAGGCGACCAACAGGATGATGCCGCCGAAGATCCAGAACGCGGCGGCCTCCAAGTCGCGGGTCCCGTGGTGTCCACCGGTCGTGGTCGTGATGTGCCCCATGTCTGCCTCGCTCCGATCAGGGTGGCCGTCTGATGCGACAACCGTCCCGTGCAACACCGGAGCGACGGCAGGGCTGCCCAAATCGGAGGCAAGGTGACCGACGTCACCAAGTCAGGCGACGGCTATTCGTCGCCTTCCTCGTCGTGGTCTTCTTCGACGTCTTCGTCGTCGTCTTCGTAGTCCTCGTCTTCGTCTTCATCGTCGAAGACATCGAGCTCCAGGTCGAGGGGGTCGTCGCCGAATGGGTCGACCACGTATTGCTGCCAGTAGCCCGGCGAGAAGTAGATCTTGTCCGCGTGGTCGACGTCATCGCCGACCTCGACCATCAGGATCCCGTCTTTGATGTCGTAGCTGAATGCGTTGGGGTATTGGACACCGCCGTCGGCGGTTCGGATGTGAACGTCATATGCCACGAGCGGAAGCTTACGGAGTCGGCGGCGGCGGTGGCGGGCCAGGCGGCGGGCTCTCCGGCGACGGCTCGGAAGGTGGCGGCTGTTGCGGACAGTCCGGTTGGTAGATCCACACACCGCCGGTGCGCGTCCACGTGATCCCGCAGCCGAGCGGCAGCACGCCGGCTGCATCCGCCGGCGCGGCAACGGTCGCCATCACGCCGGTAACCATGGCCGGAAGAATTAGACGCGAGACGAGCCACCCCATTTTCCAAGCGTGGGATACGCGAGGGCTAGGCGCAACTCGAGGCGGCGTCTTCGAGCAGATCAGCGGCGCGGGCGACGCTTTCGGCGGATTTGGTCATCCGGGCGGCGACGGCGCGGGCCCGCGCGGCGTAGTCCGGGGCGAGGATACGGCGCAGGTCGGTGACGAGCGATTCCTGGGTCGTCATCGAAAGCTGGCGCGCGGCACCGACTTTCAGTCGTTCGAGGCCCGCCGCCCACATCGGCTGATCGAGCCAGAGCCACAGCGCCAGGGCCGGGATTCCGGCACGCAGACCGGCCGCCGTCACACCGGCGCCGCCATGGTGCACGACGGCGCGGCACGCCGGCAGCACGACCGCATGGTTGACCGCATCGACAATCGTGACGTGATCGGGTCGCGGCAGATCGGCAAAGTCGTTGGGGCCGCTGCAAATCAGCGCTCGCTCCCCCAGCTGCGCGCATGCCGCGCCGATCATGGCGACCAGCTCCGCCGCGGCCGAGACCGGCGTGCTGCCTAACCCGAAGCAGATCGGCGGCGTCCCCGCGGCGATCCACGCCAGGACCTCGTCGTCGGCCTCGGCGGGCAACTCCAGCGTCAGCGCCCCGACGAACGGGCGCCGGGCGTCCGCTTCCACCCAATCGGACGCCGGCCCGGGCAGGCAGAGCTCGTCGTAGGCCTGGATTTCCAGCGGCGACGCGGGCGGGGGCGCTTCGGGCAAGCCGAGCGAGCGGCGCTGGGCCGCCGCGACGTCCTTGACCAAGTTCGAATACAGCACCCCGGTGGAGAACACGCGCGTCGGGAAGAAATGCAGCGCGGCCAGCGGAATGCCGCGATACTCCGCCACGGTGGCGGCCAACTCCTGCTCGTTGAAGCCGGCCACCAGCAGGTCGGCGTCCTTCGCGAGCGACGTCAGCGTGGCGGTTTTCTCCGCCCAAACCCTGGTGAGTTGCTCCATGACCTCGGGCAACGCGGCGAACGGGTTGTCGACGCGGCGGACGAAATTCGCGGCCGAGTCCATCCGCTCGCGTGTGTCCTCACCGTAGGCGACCGCGGTAAGCCCGGCCGACTCGACGAAGCCGAGCTTGTCGGGCGAGACCGCCACGCGAACCTCGTGGCCCCGGCGCAGCAGCTCCCGGCCGACCGCCACGCAGGGCTCGACATCACCCCTGCTTCCGTAGCCGGCTACCACGAACTTCACGGACGGAACCTAACGCACCCAACTGGTGGATCGCCCAACGTGCGGGCATCCTGGGCGGTATGCACGTGATCAACGGAGTCCGCGACCCCGCGGCGAGCTTCCCCCTCGAGACCCTGGCCGACGACGCGGGCGAGCGCCGCCAGGCCAACCGCGCCGTGGCCGTCAGCGCGGTCGGGTTGGCGCTGACCGGCCTCGTCGAACTGGCCATCGCGCTGGTGTCCGGGTCGGTGGCGCTGCTCGGCGACGCGCTGCACAACCTGTCGGACGTCTCGACCAGTGCCCTGGTGTTCGTCGGTTTCCGGGCGTCCCGCAAACTCCCCACGGAGCGTTATCCGTACGGCTACGAACGCGCCGAGGACCTCGCCGGTATCGGTGTGGCGCTGGTGATTTGGGGCAGCGCCGCGGTTGCCGGATTCGAAAGCGTCACCAAGCTGCTCCGCCACGGCGGGACCGGACACCTGGGCTGGGGCATCGCCGCCGCCGCGGTGGGCATCGCGGGCAATCAGCTGGTGGCCCGCTACAAGCTGACGGTGGGCCGGCGGATCCGCTCGGCGACCATGGTGGCCGACGCCAAGCATTCCTGGCTCGACGCGCTCTCCTCGGCCGGGGCGATGCTGGGCCTGATCGGCGTGGCGCTCGGCTGGGGCTGGGCGGACGCGGCCGCCGGAATCGTGGTCACGGCGTTCATCTGCCACGTCGGGTGGGAGGTGACCGCCGACATCGCGCACCCGTTGCTCGACGGCGTCGACCCGGAAATCATCACGACGGCCGAAACCGCGGCCGCCTCGGTTGCCGGCGTCGCGCACGCCCACGCGCGGGCCCGTTGGACCGGCCGCACCCTACGAGTCGAGGTGGAGGGCTTCCTCGATCCGAAAACCCCACTCGCGGAGGCCGATCGGATCGGTCGCAGCGTCGCGTCCGCGCTGACGCCACTGATTCCCGAGATGCACAGCTTCAGCTGGACCGCGCGGGCCGCCTAAACCCGTTGCGCCGGAAACGATTCGACGACCTTGATCAGCTCGTCGGGCGCTTCCCAGTTAAGCAGGTGTCCCGCGTCGGGCACCGTGACCAACCGCGCGCCGGGAATCCCCTCGGCGAGGCGGCGCGAATGGCTGGTCGGCGTGGTGCGATCCGCGGAGCCGACCATCACCGCCGTCGGTACCGATATTTCGCCGAGGCGCGGATACCGGTCCTCCTGTGAGAAGGCCCGCACGATCGGGAGCAGCGGCCCATGTTCGTCCAGGTGCTGGTTGAAGAAGTCGACGAACACCGAGACCATCGTCGGTGCGGGGCGCGTCCCGCATTGTGCGGCACCGAACAGCGTCGCGACGGTGTCGTTGCGCATCATCCGTTGCAGGACGCCGTATTGCAGCAGCGGGATCTGCAGTCGATTCTGCGGCGCCCCGTCTAAGATGCGGCCGGCCCAGGTGGCGAACAGCACCAGCCCGCGCAGCCGGGGCGCCACGTCGGCGTGGTCGAGCACGGTGCGGATGGTGACGAACCCGCCCATCGAGTGCCCGACGAGCACGCCGTCGCGAACGTCGAAGTGCTCCAGCACCGCGGCGAGGTCGGCCGCCATCGGCTCCGACCCGATGCCGTCGGAGCCGAGCGTTGACCCCCCATGGCCGCGCTGATCGAACGCGATGACGCGAAAGCCCCTGGCCTGCAGCTCGTCCCACACGAAATTCCACTCGAGGATCCGGGCGGTGTAGCCGTGCACGAGAACCACCGGCGGCCCCTGCCCCGCGACCAACGCGTTCAGGACCGTGCCGTCGGGCCGGGTGATGGAGACCTGCTCACCCTCGGGCTCGGCCAGAAGCCGTTCGCGCGGAACGGGATCCGGATTGCGCGCTATTCGCGACGCCATCGCCCGTGCGGCACCCCAGCCCACCAGGCCGGCCGCACCGAGCGACGCCAAACCCGTCCTCACGACGGCCTCGCGGCGCAGCAGTCGGGCAGTCCGCTCTTGATTGCGGCGTCCTGCTTCTTCGCAAGATCGAGCGCAAAGTCCGGCGGCACGGGATCATCCGGCGGGCTCTCGAACTCGAGGACCGCGAAGACTTTGCCCTCGGTGAACATCACGATCCCCTTCGACTTGGCGCCGTCGGGCGACGGTCCCACCGCGATCTGGCCGCCGGTACCCACGTCGGCCGGTGTCGGCGCCGCCTTCACACTGAGCTCCTGAATCCCCTTGGCGCTCTGGTCGAGCGCCTGCGATGCCGCGGCGGCGTCGGGATAGACGTAGATCGTGTCGTCGACCTTGCGGGTGCCGGCCTGATTCATGAACACCCCTTCGGTTCCCGCCGGATTGGGAACCGGCAGGGTCTGCGACAGGGTGAACGTATCGCCGGGCATGACGATGTCGGTCGGCTTGATCAGCATGTTGCTGTAGTCGAAGGGCCGCGGGGTGGCGCTGCTCGACGGCGGGGCCGGGGTCGACGTGGTCGAGGATGTCGCCGACGCCGGTGCCGACGACGGGCTGGACGACTTGTTGCTTTGACAGCCGGTGGCCGCGGCGCCGACCATCACCGCGCTCGCCGCGATCCCGGCCGCCATAACCGATGCCTTACTCACCATTGGCTCCTGTTGCCGTGGGGTCGGCGGTTGCCGACGTCACGCGCAACATAGCGGATGCCGAATCCCTTCCGTGGTAAGAATCCGCACATGACTTCACTCGACAAGCCGGCGGCCCACCCCGCGCAGGCGATGGAGGAGCTCGTCCTGGCCGCCTGGATATCGCAGAGCATCACCGCCGCCGCCGACCTCGGCCTCGCCGACGCGCTGGCCGCCGGGCCGTTGTCCCTCAACGAATTGGGCGGCCAGGTGGGAGCCGATCCCGACGCGCTGGGCCGGCTGTTGCGTGCCCTGATCAGCAAGGGCATCTTCGCGCGGCGCGACGACGGCCGCTACGAGCTGACGCCGCTGGCCAATCAGTTGCGTACCGACGTCCCGGCCTCCATGGCCGCGATGGCGCGGTTCGTCGGGTCACGCCAGCACCGCGAGCACTGGAGCCTGCTGACGGACGCGATCAAGACGGGCACCTCCGGCGTCCCAGCCTTGCGCGGCAAGAGCTTCTTCGACTACCTGGGCGACGAGCCGGAGTTCGCGCAGATCTTCAACGACGCCATGACGGGCCTGTCGGGCTTGTCGATCGGACCGGTCGTCGACGCCTACGACTTCACCCGGTTCGCCACGATCGTCGACGTCGCCGGCGGCCACGGCCGACTGCTCGCCGCGATCCTGGCATCCGCCCCCGACGCCCACGGCGTGCTGTACGACCTGCCCGAGGTGATCGCGGGGGCGTCGGCATTGCTGCGGGAAAACGGTGTGGCAGAACGGGTCCGGCTCGCGGAGGGCTCCTTCTTCGACGGCGTGCCCGTCGGCGGGGAAGCCTACGTCCTCAAGCACATCATCCACGACTGGGACGACGAGCCGTCCGTGCGAATCCTGCGCAACATTCGATCGGCCGCCGCCCCCGGGGCCGCCGTGCTGCTCGTCGAAACGGTCATGCCCGAAGACGACTGCGAGTCGGTCGCCAAATGGGTGGACATCGAAATGCTCGTCATCAACAACGGCCGCGAACGCACCGCCGAGGAATACCGGCGCCTGCTCGACGAGGCCGGTTTCGAGATGATTGGCGTGGTCGACACCGCGTCGCGGTTCAGCATCATCGAGGGCCGCGCGGTCTAGCCGGGGCTAGTTGTACTGACCACGGACGTTGGTGACGGCGTGGCGTGGTGACATGACGAAGACCTCCGAGTGAAGTGCGAGCTGTCTA